>JADGGF010000249.1 GCA_019690055.1 Micromonosporaceae bacterium | reverse complement strand
ACGGTCGAGGACGCGTACGCCTACGCCAAGCTGGCCCGCGCCGTGCTGGGCACCAACGACATCGACTTCCGGGCCCGCCCCATCAACCCGCCGGCCACGCCGCCGACCGGGGAGGAGGCCCAGTTCCTGGCGAGCAGCGTCGTCGGCGTCGTGGACGTCACGTACTCCGATGTGGACACCGCCCCGGCCGTGGTGCTGGCCGGGCTGGAGCCCGAGGACGAGTGCCCGATCCTGTTCCTGCGGCTGCGGAAGGCGTACCGCAAGCGGGGCCTGGAGGTCACCGCCGTGGCGCCGTTCACGAGCCGCGGCCTGGCCAAGCTCGGCGCCACCGTGCTGACCGCCGCGCCGGGCGAGGAGGCGGGCATCCTGGACAACGCCGAGGAGCTGCAGCGCAGCCTGAGCAAGCCGGGCGCGATCCTCTTCGTCGGCGAGCGGCTCGCCCAGGTGCGGGGCGGTCTCTCCGCGGCCGTACGCCTGGCCGAGCGGACCGGCGCGAAGCTGGCCTGGGGGCCGCGGCGGGCCGGGGACCGGGGCGCGGTCGACGCCGGCTGCCTGCCGAACCTGCTGCCCGGTGCCCGTCCGGTCACCGACCCGGTGGGGCGGGCCGAGCTGGAGCAGGCCTGGGGGCTGCCGGCCGGGACCATCCCGGCGACCCCGGGGCGCGACACCGACGCGATCATCGCGGCGGCCGCGGGCGGGGAGCTGCGGGCGCTCGTGGTGGCCGGGGTCGACATCGACGACCTGGCCGACCCCGCGCTGGCGGAGCGGGCACTGTCCACCGTGGACTTCCTGGTCTCGCTCGAGGTGCGCGCCTCGGCGGTGACCCGGGCCGCCTCGGTGGTGCTGCCGGTGGCGCCCGTGGCCGAGAAGGCCGGAACGTTCCTGAACTGGGAGGGCCGGCTGCGCTCCTTCGCGATCACGCTGGAGACGACGGCCATGCCCGACGCCCGGGTCCTCGACGCGCTCGCCAGTGAGATGGGCGTGGAGATCGGCTGCCGGGAGGTCGGCGCGATTCGTCGGGAGCTGCGGGCGCTGTCGCACACCGCGGCGCCCCGGCCGGTGCCGCCGCAGCTCGGCCCCGGTATCTCGGCCGTCGCGGCGGCCGCCCTGGACCTGCCGGCGCCCGGCACGGCCCGGGTGGTGCTCGCCACCTGGCCGGAGCTCATCGACGCCGGCCGACTGCTCGACGGCGATGACGTGCTGCGCCGCACCGCTCGTACGCCGGTCGTGCGGCTGTCGAAGCAGACCGCGGCCTCCCTCGGCGGGGTGACCGACGGCGATCCGGTGCGGGTGTCGACCGATCGGGGGTCGATCACCCTGCCGGCGCTGCTCACCGACATGCCCGACGGGGTGGTCTGGGTGCCGACCAATCCCGTGCAGCTCGCCGGAACGGGATCTGCGAGCAACCTGCCCGGCGCGTCGGTGCGGCGGGCGCTCGGCGTCGTCTCGGGGGCCGTGGTGACGGTCAGCCGGGAGGGAGGTGCGTGATGCTGGCACTGCTGGCGCAGAGCCCGACCCTGGCGCAGGGTTCCACGCTGCTGGCGCAGGATCCCACGCTGGCGGACTTCGGGCGCGACCCGTGGTGGCTGATCCTCATCAAGGTCGTGTTCGCCTTCATCTTCGGGGCGATCGGCACGGTGCTGGGCGTGTGGTTCGAGCGCCGTCTGGTGGCCCGGATGGCGGTGCGGCCGGGACCCAACCAGGTCGGCCCGTTCGGCCTGCTGCAGACCCTGGTCGACGGCATCAAGGGCATGCTCAAGGAGGACCTGCTGCCCCGGGCCTCCGACAAGGTGGTCTTCTTCTTCGCCCCGACGATCTCGGCGATCTTCGCGCTGACCGCGCTGTCGGTGATCCCGTTCGGGCCGGTGGTGAGCATCTTCGGCCACCAGACCCCGCTGCAGGTGACCGACGTCCCGGTGGCGGTGCTGGTGATCCTGGCCTGCTCGGCGGTCGGGGTGTACGGGATCGTCCTCGGCGGCTGGGCCTCCGGCTCGACCTATCCGCTGCTCGGTGGCCTGCGCTCGTCGGCCCAGGTGATCTCGTACGAGGTCGCGATGGGACTGTCCATTGTGGCCGTCTTCATGGTGGCGGGCACGATGTCCACCTCGCAGATCGTGGCGGCCCAGGCGAGCGGTGCGCGGTTGTCGCTCTTCGGCTGGGAGCCGTCCTGGGGGTACTGGCCCGGGTGGTACGCGCTCCTGCTGCTGCCCAGCTTCGTGATCTTCGTGATCGCGGCCTTCGGCGAGACGAACCGGGCACCCTTCGACCTGCCCGAGGCGGAGAGCGAGCTGGTGGCGGGCTACATGACCGAGTACAGCTCGATCAAGTTCCTGCTCTACATGCTTTCCGAGTACGTCGCCATGCTGACCATGTCGGCGGCGACCGTGACGCTGTTCCTCGGCGGATGGCGGGCCCCGTGGCCGATCTCCCTCTGGGACGGGGCCAACAGCGGGTGGTGGCCGTTGCTGTGGTTCCTCGGCAAGGTCACGCTGATGCTGTTCCTGTTCGTCTGGGTCCGCGCCACGCTGCCCCGGCTGCGCTACGACCAGTTCATGCGGTTCGGCTGGAAGGTGCTGCTGCCGGTCAACCTCGCCTGGATCCTGCTGCTGGCCGGCGGACGGGTGGCCTGGAGCGGCAACGTCGAGAGCGGGACGCGGTGGCTGCTCGTCGGCGGCATGGCGGTGACGATCCTGCTCATCGGCCTGCTCTGGCCGGCGCGAAAGCCGGAGAAGCAGCGCTCGGTCGCCGAGCAGGTGGCCGCCCGCCCGACCGGTAGCTTCCCGGTGCCGCCCATCGACCTCGTCGTTCCGCCCAGCCCGCGGGCGCGCCGGGTCGTGGCCGAGCGGGCCCCGGCCAACGTGGCGATCGGCAGTGGCGAGTCGGGTGAGTCGGAGACAGCCACGGACGGGAGAGGGGCCTGACCAATGGGCGTCACTGATGCCTTCAAGGGCTTTGGCGTCACCTTCGCGCATATGTTCCGCAAGGTGGTGACGACGAAGTACCCCTTCGAGCCTCCGGTGGCGGCGCCGCGCTACCACGGGCGGCACATCCTCAACCGGCACCCCGACGGGCTGGAGAAGTGCATCGGCTGCGAGCTGTGCGCCTGGGCGTGCCCGGCCGACGCGATCTACGTCGAGGGCGCGGAGAACACCGAGGAGGAGCGCTACTCGCCGGGTGAGCGGTATGCGAAGGTGTACCAGATCAACTACGCCCGCTGCATCTTCTGCGGCCTGTGCATCGAGGCCTGCCCGACGCGGTCGTTGACGATGAGCAACGAGTACGAGCTGGCCCGGGACAACCGGCGCGACCTCATCTTCACCAAGGAGCAGTTGCTCGCACCGCTGATGCCCGGGATGCAGCGCCCGCCGCACCCGATGTGGCTCGGCGACTCCGAGAAGGACTACTACCTCGGGGCGCTGGCCAACCCGGGCACGTCGGCCGGGGCGGAGCGGTCACCGGCTCAACAGGCCGCGGCTCAGCACAGCACCGGAGGCGATGACGCATGAGCGAGCGAGCGCGTGAGGTAGATCCGGCCGGCTGCGGCTGGGCCGGCCAGAGGGAGGCACGCCCATGACCGCCCAGCTTGCGGTGGAGGCGATCTCGACGGGTGAGGCGTGGGTTTTCTGGACCCTCGGCCCGCTCGCCGTGCTCGCGGCGATCGGCATGGTGGTGGCGCGCAACGCCGTGCACTCCGCCCTGTTCCTGGTGCTGGTGATGCTCTGCCTGGGCGTCTTCTACGTCGTCCAGTCCGGACCGTTCATCGGATTGGCGCAGATCATCGTCTACACCGGCGCCATCATGATGCTGTTCCTGTTCGTGCTCATGCTGGTCGGGCGCGACGCCTCGGACTCGCTCATCGAGGTGCTGCGCGGCCAGCGGGTGGCCGCGATCCTGCTGGGCATCGGATTCGCCGGTCTCGTGGCCACGGCGTTCTACCGGGCCCTGCAGGATGTGCCGGCCCAGGGGCTCCAGACCGCCAACGTGCCCAGCAACGTGCACGGCATCGCCGCGCTCATGTTCACCCGCTACATCTTCGCGTTCGAGGTGACCTCGGCGTTGCTCATCACCGCGGCGACCGGGGCGATGATCCTGGCCCACATCGAGCGGCGCCGGGACCAGCGGCAGACCCAGCCCGAGCGGATGCGCTCCCGCTTCGCCCCCGGCAACTACCCGGGTCCGAAGGCCGGGCCGGGCGTCTACGCCACCTCCGACTCGGTGGCGACGCCGGCTCGTCTGCCGGACGGGCGGCATTCGGAGCGCAGCGTGCCGCAGATCCTGCCCAAGCGGGAGCTGACCGAGGCCGAGGCCGCGCCCAAGGGCACGGCGTCGCCCTTCGGTCGCGGCGCTGAGTACGGCGGCGGCAGCACGGTCAGCCGCCGCAGTGAGTACGGCGGCGGTGCGGCCGGCCGTCCGGACGACTCCGCGGGCAACCACGTACCGGCCGCGCCGTCGGTCGGCCAGGGCGGCGAGGGGAGGTAGGCGTCGTGCAGCCCGGCTACTACATCGTGCTCGCTGCGCTCCTGTTCACGATCGGCGCGGTCGGCGTGCTGATCCGGCGCAACGCGATTGTTCTATTCATGTGTATCGAGCTGATGCTCAACGCCTCGAACCTGGCCCTGGTCACGTTCGGGCGGATCAACGGCACGCTCGACGGCCAGATCATGGCGTTCTTCGTCATGGTGGTGGCCGCGGCCGAGGTCGTGGTCGGCCTGGCCATCATCATGTCGATCTTCCGCACCCGGCGCTCGGCGAGCGTCGACGACGCGAACCTGCTGAGGTACTGAGGCGACGATGAACTCCTTCTGGTTGCTCATCGCGATCCCGCTCGCGAGCGCCGCGATCCTGCTGCTGCTCGGGCGCTGGGCGGACCGGTGGGGTCACTGGCTGGGCGTGCTCTCCGTCGGGGTGGCGTTCGGCCTCGCGGTCAGCTACTTCGTCCAGCTGCGCGGCCTGCCGGCCGACGACCGGTCCGCCGAGATCGACCTGTTCCCGTTCCTGCACGTCGGTTCGCTGCAGGTCGACTTCGGGCTGCTCTTCGACCCGCTGTCGGCGGTCTTCGTCCTGCTCATCACGGGCGTGGGTTTCCTCATCCACGTCTACGCGGTCGGCTACATGGCCCACGACCCCAAGCGAAGGACCTTCTTCGCCTACTTCAACCTCTTCGTGGCCGCCATGTTGCTGCTCGTGCTGGGCAACAACTACGTCATGCTCTACTTCGGCTGGGAGGGCGTGGGTCTGGCGTCCTACCTGCTGATCTCCTTCTGGTACACGCGGAACAGCGCGGCGACCGCGGGCAAGAAGGCCTTCCTCATGAACCGCGTCGGTGACGCGGGCCTGGCGATCGCCATATTCATCATGTTCGCTACTCTCGGGACCGTCGACTACTCCGGCGTGGCCGAGGGAGTGGCTCGGCTCTCCAGCGGGGTGACGCTCGCCATCGGCCTGCTGCTGCTCATCGGGGCGTGCGGCAAGTCCGGCCAGTTCCCGCTGCAGGCCTGGTTGCCCGACGCGATGGAGGGTCCGACGCCGGTCTCCGCGCTCATCCACGCGGCCACCATGGTGACCGCGGGCGTCTACCTGATCGCCCGGTCGAACCCCATCTTCAACGCGAACCCGACGGCGCAGGCGTTCGTGGTCGCAATCGGCGCGATCACGCTGGTCATGGGCGCGATCATCGGCTGCGCCAAGGACGACATCAAGCGTGTGCTCGCCTGGTCGACGGTCTCCCAGATCGGCTACATGTTCCTCGGCGTGGGGCTCGGCGGTGGCGCGTACGCGCTGGCGCTGATCCACCTGCTGGCCCACGGCTTCTTCAAGGCCGGGCTCTTCCTGGGCGCCGGGTCGGTCATGCACGGCATGCGCGACCAGGTCGATATCCGTCGCTTCGGCGGCCTGTGGAAGTACATGAAGATCACCTGGGCCACCTTCGGACTGGCCTGGTTGGCGATCATCGGTCTGCCGCCGCTGTCCGGGTACTACAGCAAGGAGCCGATCATCGCGGCCGCCTTCGACCGTCCCGGGTGGACGGGCTGGCTCTACGGCGGCGCGGCCCTGCTGGGCGCCGCGCTGACCGCGTTCTACATGACCCGGCTGTTCGTGCTCACTTTCCACGGCCCCAAGCGGTGGACCGAGGAGATCGAGCACCCGCACGAGTCGCCGCCGATCATGACGGTGCCGCTGATCCTGCTGGCCTTCGGCTCGGTCGGCGCGGGTTACCTGCTGAGCACCTCGGTGCCCGACTGGCTGACCCCGGTCTTCGAGGGGGCGCACGAGGGTGAGGGGGCGCACCACCTCAGCCACGCCGCAGTGACCTGGCTCTCGATCGTGGTGACCGTGCTCGGGGCGCTGTTGGCGTGGGCCCTGTTCCGCCGCGGCACGGCGCTGGTCGAGCAGCCGGCCGGGGCGCTGGTGCGCGCGGCTCGCCGTAACCTCTACGGCGACGCGTTCAACGAGACGGTCTTCGAGAAGCCCGGCCTCTACCTGACCCGAGCCCTGGTCTACTTCGACAACAAGGGTCTGGACGGGCTGGTCAACGGTCTGGCCGCCCTGGTGGGCGGCGGATCGAGCCGCCTGGGCCGGACCCAGACCGGGTTCGTGCGTTCGTACGCACTGTCCATGTTGGGCGGTGCGCTGCTCGTGGCCGTCGCCTTCCTCGTCGTCCGGCTGGGCTGAGGTCCGGGTGGGCGAGTTTGTGGGT
>JADGGF010000248.1 GCA_019690055.1 Micromonosporaceae bacterium | reverse complement strand
GCCTGGCTACACATCTACAATCACCACCGGCCCCACACCGCACTCGGCGGACACCCGCCAATCAGCCGTGTCACCAACCTGCGTGAGCAGGACACCTAGGGCACAGAGTGGTGATCGGAGATCAACTCACCACCCCAAGCCCTAGATCAACGAGGAATCCCGCGGCGGTGTGGCCGCGTCAGGCGCCGGCGGCGGACTTGAGGTCGGCGACGCGGTCGGTCCGCTCCCAGGTGAAGGTGGGTAGCTCCCGGCCGAAGTGACCGTAGGCGGCCGTCTCCTGATAGATCGGGCGCAGCAGGTCCAGGTCGCGGATGATCGCGGCCGGGCGCAGGTCGAAGACCTCCCTGATGGCCTTCTCGATGCGCTCCACCGGGATCGTCTCGGTGCCGAAGGTCTCGACGTAGAGGCTCACCGGCTGGGCCTTGCCGATCGCGTAGGCGACCTGCAACTCGCAGCGCTCGGCGAGCCCGGCGGCCACCACGTTCTTCGCCACCCAGCGCATGGCGTACGCCCCGGAGCGGTCCACCTTGGACGGGTCCTTGCCGGAGAAGGCGCCACCGCCGTGCCGCGCGTAGCCCCCGTAGGTGTCCACGATGATCTTGCGGCCGGTCAGGCCCGCGTCACCCATGGGCCCACCGATCTCGAACCGACCGGTCGGGTTGACCAGCAGCCGGTACCCCTCGGTATCCAGGCCGAGGCCCTCGATCTCGGGAGCGATCACGTGCTCCCGAATGTCCGGGGTGAGCAGCGTGTCCAGCGAGATGTCGGGGGCGTGCTGGCTGGAGACCACGACGGTGTTCAGCCGGACCGGCCGGAAGCCCTCGTACTCGATCGTGACCTGGGTCTTGCCGTCGGGGCGCAGGTAGGGAATCGTGCCGTCCTTGCGCACGGCCGCCAGGCGCCGGGCGAGCCGGTGCGCGAGCGCGATGGGCAGCGGCATCAGCTCGGGCGTCTCCGAGCACGCGAAGCCGAACATGATGCCCTGGTCGCCGGCGCCCTGGGCGTCCAGCATGCTGTCCGACTCGCCGGTGCGCAGTTCGTAGGCGTTGTCCACGCCCTGCGCGATGTCCGGCGACTGGGACCCAATGGCGATGTTCACGCCGCACGACGCCCCGTCGAAGCCCTTCTTGGACGAGTCGTACCCGATCCGGAGGATCGTGTCCCGCACGATTCCGTTGATGTCGGCGTACGCCTTCGTGGTGACCTCACCCGCGACGTGGACTTGGCCGGTGGTGATCAGCGTTTCCACGGCTACCCGGCTGCGCGGATCCTGCGCGAGCAGGGCGTCGAGCACACCGTCGCTGATCTGGTCAGCGATCTTGTCCGGGTGGCCCTCAGTGACCGACTCGGAGGTGAACAGGCGTCGTGCCACGGGCTCTCCTCAAGGTATTCGGGGCGATCCTGGCGCGAGTGTAGCGGCCGAGGACGTTGGTTTAGGGGCATGTGCGCGAGCGGTACGGCCTTGGACACGATCGCGCGTCATCAGGGCTGGGGCAGCCGGGCCGCGACCAGATCCCAGACGGCGTCAGCGACCTCCTCCTTGGGGCGCGCAGTCAGCTCCACCGAGGATCCGTCGGCCCCAAGGATTGTTACCGACGTCCGCTCCTGGCCGAACACCCGGTCGGGGCCGACCTCGTTGACCACGATCAGGTCCGCCCGCTTCCGGATGAGCTTCTCGCGGGCGTTCGGCAGGGCGTCGGCGGTCTCGGCCGCGAAGGCGACGAGGATCTGGCCGGGCTTCTTGCGTTCGCCCAGCTCGGCGGCGATGTCGGGATTGACGGCGAGCGTCAGCACCGGCGCCTCGCCCGTGGCGGACTTCTTGATCTTCTGGGCCGCGTATTCGGCGGGACGGAAGTCGGCTGGCGCGGCGGCCATGATCACGACGTCGGCCTCGGCGGCGGCCTGGAGCGTGGCGACGCGCAGTTGCTCTGTGGTCTCGACCCGGACCAGGGTCACTCCGGCCGGGTCGGGCAGCGCCACGTTCGCCGCGATCAGGGTGACGCGCGCGCCCCGGGCGACGGCGGTCCGGGCGAAGGCGTACCCCTGCTTGCCGGAGGAGCGGTTGCCGAGGAAACGCACCGGGTCCAGGGGCTCGCGCGTGCCACCCGCGGTCACCACGACATGCCGGCCGCGCAGCGTGTCATCGACGTCGACCCCGCGGCGCAGGACGCGCCGGCAGACCGCGAAGATCTCCGCGGGCTCGGGCAGACGCCCCTTGCCGGTGTCGGGGCCGGTCAGCCGGCCCTCGTCCGGGTCAAGCACGATGACGCCCCGTTGGCGCAGCGTCGCCACGTTCGCCACGGTGGCCGGGTGCTCCCACATCTCCGTGTGCATCGCGGGCGCCATGACGATCGGGCAGCGCGCGGTCAGCAGCACGTTGGTGAGCAGATCGTCGGCCAGCCCGTGGGCCGCGCGGGCGAGCAGGTCGGCGGTGGCCGGCGCGACAACGACCAGATCGGCGTCCCGGCCGAGCCGCACGTGCGGCACCTCGTGGGCGTCCGCCCAAACCTGAGTGGCGACCGGCGCTCCCGACAGCGCCGCCCAGGTCGGCTCACCCACGAACCGCAGCGCCGCCTCGGTGGGGACCACCCGTACGCGGTGCCCCGACTCGGTGAACAGGCGCAGCAGCTCACACGCCTTGTAGGCGGCGATCCCACCCGCGACGCCCAGCACAACGGACGGGGCGGGGCGCTCGCCCGCAGGCACCGGTCAGTCCTGGGTCGGCTCGGCGGTCAGCAGTCCGGCGTTGATCTCCCGCAGCGCGATGGAGAGCGGCTTCTCCTGCGGGGCCGCCTCCACCAGCGGGCCCACGTACTCCAGCAGGCCCTCGCCGAGCTGGCTGTAGTAGGCGTTGATCTGCCGGGCGCGCTTGGCCGCGAAGATCACCAGGGCGTACTTGGACTGGGTGCGATCGAGCAGCTCGTCGATCGGCGGGTTGGTGATGCCCTCGGGATGGGCCACGGTAGCGGACACGAAGCGACCTTCTTAGATCTATGCGGACTGGTCTGGTTGCGGCTGGTCAGGGTGTACGGCCTGGGGTGACCGTACGGTCCGGGGCGGCCGGAGCACCGGTGCGACCCGCCGATGGGCGCGCGTCACCGGTGCGTGGCCTGCGGACTGAGCAATCCTACCAATTCGGCCGCGGCCTGTTCGACGGTGTGGTTGACGATCGTGACATCGAACTCCGGCTCCGCCGCCAGCTCCTCCTGGGCGTGCTCGAGGCGCTGGCGGATGGTCTCCTCGTCGTCGGTGCCGCGGCCGATCAGGCGCCGCTTGAGCTCCTCCCAGCTCGGCGGGGCGAGGAAGACCAGAAGAGCCCCTGGCATGGCTTGGCGAACCTGCCGGGCCCCCTGCAGGTCGATCTTCAGCAGGGCGGACTGCCCTGCGGCGAGCCGGGCCTCGACCGGCCCCCGCGGCGTCCCGTAGAGGTTACCGGCGAACTCGGCCCACTCGAGGAACTCGCCAGCCTCGACGAGCCGCCGGAACTCCTCCCGGTCGACGAAGTGGTAGTGCAGGCCGTTGACCTCGTAGTCGCGGATGGGCCGGGTCGTCACCGAGACCGACAGCCACACCCACGGTTCCCGGGCCCGGATGTGCTCGATGACGCTGTCCTTGCCCACGCCGGAGGGGCCGGAGAGCACGACGAGCCGTGGCCCGTCGCCGGGATTCATCGACGGATCACCCAGCGTGTGGTCGAAGGTCACGGCCAGCCTCTCCATCCACGGCGCGCCACCGTCCGTCCGCGCACCCCGGCGCCCGACTCGGTCGCGCGCACCGGAGCGCCCAACTCCATGGTGTCTTTCTACCGGAAGCGGCGCCCGCGCGACCGGAAGTGCGAACTACCACACGCCGGCGCGCCCGATCTGCGAAAATTATCAGTCCCACCCGGCCCTCTTTCGGGACCATGGAGATAACGATTCGGGCAGCCGGCATCGACACCGGGGAGCTGGTCACCGGCTGCGGTGGTCATATTCCTCGCGGTCAGCGACCGTCCGACGCGAACTCGGCGAGCAGGGCGCGGCGCTGCTGGTCGCCCAAGCCGCGCAGCCGGCGGCTCTCCGCGATCTTCAACTTTTCCATGATCTGGGTCGCCTTGACCTTGCCGATACCCGGCATCGCCTGGAGCACAGCCGACACCTTGAGCTTGCCGACCATTTCGTCGGTCTCGGCTCGGTCCAGCACCGCCGTCAGCGTCGTCTTGCCCGACTTGAGCTGTTCCTTGAGCTCGGCCCGAGCCTTGCGAATCTCCGCAGCCTTCTCCAGCGCGGCGCGGCGCTGCTCATCGCTGATCGTGGGTAGCGGCACCAGTTCTCCTCAGATCCCTCGTGGTGGTGCGGGCATGACCTGTTCCGCACACAGGTGTCCCAGGTCTTCGGTTGTCGTCGCGCTCGAGAGGCCGGTCGCCGCGCGCCCGAACCGGGCATTGGCGTCCGGATCGTCGAGAACGTCCGGCGCCGGGAAAACTAATCGCCCCGGCCGGGTTTGGCAACGCGCATCCATCCCATCGGAACGAACCGTGCCGTACCCGGTGTGGTATGTCCCGCTTGCTACGAACTCACAACGGACAGTAGCGGCTATGAACTCACGGCGGACAGGGCCCGGCGGCAGGCCTCCTGGGTGGCGATGGCGGCCGCGCGCAACGCCGCGGGGTCCGGGCCGTGGGCGAGGATCTCCCGGGACGACGACGGCAGCACGAGCACCCGGCTCGCCGCACCCGCCGCCCGCCGAGCCCCGCCGGCTGTCCCATTGCCGCCGGCTGTGCCAACTCCGCCGAGTATCGAGGCCAGATCCTCCGGTCGCCCGCCCTGGGCGCCGAGCCCGGGGGCCAGCACCGGGCCATTGAGCGACCAGAGATCGACGCCCGCCTGTCCGGCCGTGACCCCCACGACGACACCGAGACTCCCGATCGGCTCGGCCCCGGCGTTGCGGGCCGCGAGTTCATCGACGATTCCCTGAGCCACGGTGAGGCCGTCGGCGGTACGGGCCGCCTGCAACACCCGACCGTCCGGGTTGGACGTGGCCGCGAGCACGAACACCCCGCGGTCGTGACGGATCGCCGCATCGAAGAACGGCTCCAGCGCCCCCACCCCGAGGTACGGGCTGACCGTGATGGCGTCGCTGGACAGCGGGCTGTCCGGGGCGAGGTAGGCGTCCGCGTAGGCGGCCGCCGTCGAGCCGATGTCCCCGCGCTTGGCGTCGAGCAGCACGAGGGCGCCCCGCTCGCGGCTCTGTCGGATTGTCGACTCCAGGACGGCGATCCCCGCCGATCCGTACCGTTCGAAGAACGCCGACTGCGGCTTGAGCACCGCGACGGTCTCCGCCAGGGCATCGACCACGATCTGGCAGAACCGGGCCAGTCCCTGCGGGGTGCGCTCCAGCCCCCACGCGTCCATCAGCGACGAATGTGGATCGATCCCCACGCAGAGCGGCCCCCGCGACTCGACCGCGGCCGCCAACCGCGCCCCGAAGCTGGTTTGGGTAGAACTCACACCTGCCTCCCTCCGACCGAGCCGGACGCCCGCTCGCCGGCGCGGGCCGACGCGGGCGCCGACCGCCGGCCCGCGTGGTCGGCCAGCGCCGTGACCACCTCGCGGACCAGGCGCGGCCCGCGGTAGACGAAGCCCGTGTAGAGCTGGACCAGGCTCGCCCCGGCGTCGACGAGGCGGACCGCGTCGTCGGCGTCGAGGATCCCGCCGACCCCGATGATCGGCAGCCGCCCGCCCGTCTCCCGGTGGACGAACGCGACGACCTGCCGGGTCCGGGGGGCGAGCGGGGCCCCGCTGAGGCCACCGGCCTGCTGGCCGAGGACCACATCCGCGGGCGCCAGCCCGGGCCGGGTCACGGTGGTGTTGGTGGCGATCACCCCGGCGACCTCGTGCTCAACACACACCTCGAGCAGCTCGGCGATCGCGTGGTCGGTCAGGTCCGGTGCGATCTTGACCAGGATCGGCGTGGCGGGGACCCGTACGGATGCGGACCGTACGGACGCGGACCGGGCCTCGGCGCGAAGGGCACCGAGCAGTTCGGACAGCTGCCCGCGGTCCTGCAGCGTGCGCAGCCCCGGCGTGTTCGGCGAGCTCACGTTGACCGCGACGTAGTCCGCGTACGGGGCGAGATCCACAAAGGACACCAGGTAGTCCTCGACCGCCCGCTCCACCGGCGTCACCCGTGACTTGCCGAGGCTGATCCCCAGCGGCACCGGTAGCCGCGGCAGCGCGGCCAGCCGCCGGGCCAGGGCCGCGGCGCCCGCGTTGTTGAAGCCCATCCGGTTGATCACGGCTCGGGAGGAGCGCAGGCGGAACATGCGGGGACGGTCGTTGCCGGGTTGGGCGTGGCGGGTCACGGTGCCGACCTCCACGAAGCCGAACCCCAGCGCGGGCCAGGCGGGCAGCGCGAGCCCGTCCTTGTCCATGCCCGCGGCGAGCCCGACCGGGTTGGGGAAGCGCAGACCGAAGACCTCCACCGGCGCGGGCGGGACCGCTGTGATCCGGGCGAGCGCGCGCAGCGCCGCCGGATGCCGCGCCATCTGCGCCAGCTGTCGCAGAACCCACTCGTGGGCGGTCTCGGCATCCCCGCCGCCGAGCCGGAACAGCCACGGCCGCGCCCACTCGTACGCCGCGACCAGGCCGCCACCGCCGCCCACCCGCGAGCCCACTCGCGCACCCACCGTCGTTGATCTAGGGCTTGGGGTGGCTAGATGATCTCTGTTCACCACTCTATGCCCTAGATCAACGG
>JADGGF010000247.1 GCA_019690055.1 Micromonosporaceae bacterium | reverse complement strand
CCCCACGACCTTGCCGCCCAGCGACTGCTCGTCGAACGACCCCTCGCCCGTGACCACCAGGTCGCAGGCGTCCAGAGCAGCGTCGAGCCCGACCGCCCGCGCCACCACCCCGAAGCCCCCGACGAGCCGACCGCCGCAGGCGAGGATCGCCGCGCCCAGCCCGCCGGCGGCGCCGGAGCCCGGGTGCTCGGCGAGCCCGGGCGGGCACGATGGCAGGTCGGCGAGCACGGTCGCCCACCGGGCCAGCGCCGCGTCGAGGATCGCGACCTGGTCCGGCGTCGCCCCCTTCTGCGGCCCGAAGACAGCCGACGCGCCGCGCGGTCCGAGCAGCGGGGCGTCCACGTCGCAGGCCCCGACCAGGGTGGCGCCGCGCAGCCGGGGCGGTCCGGTCAACCCGGCACAGGCAAGCAGCGCCGCCCCGCCGTACGGCAGCACGTATCCCGCCTCGTCGATGGGCGCGGCCCCCAGCGCCGCCAGCAGCCCGGCACCCCCGTCGTTGGTGGCCGAGCCACCGAGCCCGAGCACGACCGACCGTACGCCCAGCTCGACCGCGGTCGCGACCAGCAGGCCGACGCCGTACGTGCTCGTCACGGTCGGATCGCGCCGGCCGGGCTCGACCAGGTGCAGGCCGCACGCGCTGGCCGCCTCCACATAGGCGGTGTCGGGGTGGGCGGCGCCGGCGCTGGCGGGCTCACCGGCGAGCAGGATCGTCGCGTCCACCGGGTCGCCGAGCGGACCGACCGTCCGCACCGGATGGCGCACCGCCCGCGGGAGGCTGGACTCGAGCACGTCCAGAAAACCGGGACCGCCGTCGGCGAGCGGCCGCACGATCACCTCGTCATCCGGGGCCGCGTCCCGCCAGCCCGACGCGATCGCCGCCGCCGCGGCCGGGGCCGAGAGCGTGCCGGCGAACTTGTCCGGGCACACCAGCACGCGCACCCCCGCAGTCTCGCACGTCACAGCGGTAAGGCCGGTCGACCCGACGGGAGTCGGGCGTTTGTGTGCAACGATGCGAAGCGTGACATCGTTCAGCCACGCCCACGAGGAGCGAACGCCGTGACCACAGGGTTCGCCGAGCCGTCGGGTACGTCCGTCGCGCTCCTGTTGCTCGGTGCGGGTGCCGACCCGAACGCCGAGCGGGGTGTCTCGTGCCCGGGTGAGCTGCCCGCCCCGAGCGACCCGACTCTGGTGGAACGGGCCTGGGCCGCCAAGCGGGCCCTGGGCGAGCGCCTCTTCGTGCTCGGTCACCACTACCAGCGCGACGAGGTGATCCAGTTCGCCGACGTCACGGGCGACTCGTTCAAGCTGGCGCGCGAGGCCGCGGCCCGGCCGGAGGCGGAGTACATCGTCTTCTGCGGCGTGCACTTCATGGCCGAGAGCGCCGACATCCTCACCAGCGACGCCCAGAAGGTGGTGCTGCCCGACCTCGCCGCCGGCTGCTCGATGGCGGACATGGCGGCGATCGCCCAGGTCGAGGCGGCCTGGGACCTGCTCGCCGAGCTCGACCTGGCCGACTCCACCGTGCCGGTCACATATATGAACTCCTCTGCCGCGATCAAGGCCTTCGTCGGGCGCAACGGCGGCGTGGTCTGCACCTCCTCCAACGCCAAGCAGGTGCTGACCTGGGCCTTTACCCGGGGGCAGCGGGTCCTCTTCCTGCCGGACCAGCACCTCGGGCGCAACACCGCGGTGCTGCAGATGGGGATGAGCCTCGATGACTGCGTGCTCTACGAACCCCACAAGCCGAACGGTGGGCTCACCCCGCAGCAGCTGCGCGAGGCGCGGATGATCCTCTGGCGCGGGCACTGCTCGGTGCACGGGCGGTTCACCCGTGAGTGTGTCGACGAGGTCCGCGCACGGGTGCCGGGGGTGAACGTGCTGGTCCACCCCGAGTGCCGGCACGAGGTGGTGACCGCGGCCGACTACGTCGGCTCAACCGAATACATCATTAGAACAATCAATGAAGCGCCGGCCGGCTCGGCGTGGGCGGTCGGCACGGAGCTCAACCTGGTCCGGCGACTGGCGAACGCTCACCCGGACAAGACCGTCATGTTCCTCGACCGTACGGTCTGCTACTGCTCGACCATGAACCGCATCGACATGCCTCACTTGGTCTGGGCGCTCGAGGAACTGGTCGCCGGCCGCGTCCCCAACCAGATCGTCGTCGATCCCGACGTGGCCGCCTACGCCCGCGTGGCGCTCGACCGGATGCTCGCGCTGCCCGGCTGACCGGTTGTCCGTCGCGGAATCTGACAGCAGTCGGTCAGAATCACGACACGCGCGGTAGCGATGCCCGTTGAGGATGGACAGACGCACCCCGTCGCACCGTCCCATCCGCCCCGCCGCCGGGTAAATGGCGCTATGCTCTCCCGGCGAGTTCGATCTTTGTAAGTGCCCGCAGCGAGGCGGAGGTTACGGTGACCACTGACCGGCCGAATGACGTACTGCGTGTCTACGGCAACACCCCGTTGCGGGGCGAGGTGCGCGTGCGCGGGGCCAAGAACCTCGTCTCCAAGGCGATGGTCGCGGCCCTGCTCGGGAACACCCGCAGCCACCTCTACGACGTGCCGCGCATCCGTGACGTCGAGGTGGTCCGGGGTCTGCTCGAGCTGCACGGCGTACGGGTCACCGACGGTGCCGAGCCGGGCGAGCTGGTGCTGGATCCGACCAATGTGGAGCGTGCGAATGTTGATGAGATCAACGTGCACGCCGGGTCGAGTCGCATCCCGATCCTGTTCTGCGGTCCCCTGCTGCACCGCCTGGGGCACGCGTTCATTCCGGACCTCGGCGGGTGCCACATCGGCGACCGTCCCATCGACTTCCATCTCGCTGCGCTGCGGCAGTTCGGGGCCGTCGTCGACAAGACCCCGCAGGGCATGCACATCACCGCGCCGAACGGTCTGCAGGGCACCAAGTTCGAGCTGCCGTACCCGAGCGTCGGGGCGACCGAGCAGGTGCTGCTCACCGCCGTGCTCGCCGACGGCGTCACCGAGCTGCGCAACGCCGCAGTCGAACCGGAGATCATCGATCTGATCTGCGTCCTGCAGAAGATGGGCGCGATCATCACGGTGCACACCGACCGGGTCATCGAGATCGAGGGCGTCAAGCGGCTGGAGGGCTACCGCCACCGCCCGATCCCGGACCGCATCGAGGCGGCCAGCTGGGGCGCGGCGGCGCTCGCCACCGGCGGCGACCTGTTCGTGCGCGGGGCCCGGCAGGCAGACATGATGACGTTCCTCAACGTCTTCCGCTCGGTGGGCGGCCAGCTCGAGATCCACGACGGCCCCGACGGCGGCATCCGCTTCTACCACCCCGGCGACGAGCTGCGGGCCGTGGCGATCGAGACGGACGTACACCCCGGGTTCATGACCGACTGGCAGCAGCCGATGGTGGTGGCGCTCACCCAGGCGCGCGGCCTGTCGATCATGCACGAGACCGTGTACGAGCGGCGGCTGGGCTACACCGAGGCCCTCAACCAGATGGGCGCCACGATCCAGACGTACCGCGAGTGCCTGGGCGGCACGCCGTGCCGGTTCGGCCGGCGCAACTTCCGGCACTCGGCGGTGATCGCCGGCCCGACCAAGCTGCACGCGACCGACGTGGTGATCCCGGACCTGCGGGCCGGCTTCGCCCACGTGATCGCCGCGCTGGCCGCCGAGGGCTGCTCCACCGTCTACGGTGTGAGCCTCATCAACCGCGGCTACGAGGACTTCGAGGCCAAGCTGGCCGGCCTCGGCGCCCACATCGAACGCCCCTGACCCGCCCGTCCCGGTCGGGATGGACCCGCCCGACGGTCTGATCGGGACGGGCCCGATCGGGACGGATTGGGCGCGGCGGGGTGGTGGCCCGCAGGGACCGGTCGGCTAACCTTGCCGACGTGCAGCTGCTGTCGTCCTTCCGCCGCAAGTCCGCCGCGACCGCCGAGCCGGGGGTCGCCGA
The DNA here is from genome assembly GCA_019690055.1 of Micromonosporaceae bacterium. GTDB lineage: Bacteria > Actinomycetota > Actinomycetes > Mycobacteriales > Micromonosporaceae > DATBGZ01. The sequence continues at coordinate 2,799 of JADGGF010000247.1, read as the reverse complement.
GACCGCGACGGCCGACACTGGGGCGGCCACCGAGTCCGCCGAGGAGAAGACGGCTCCGGCGCGGCCGCGCCGCTACACGGTGAGCAAACGCGAGCTGGGCAAGATCACGCCCAAGCGGCGCCAGGGCGGCCGCCGGGCCGAGCCGCCGCCGGCGAACCGCCGCGAGGCGCTCAAGCGCCTGCGTGAGAAGCAGCGCCAGGCGCGTGAAGAGGCCCGGGCCGGCATGCTCGCCGGCAAGGAGGAGTACCTGCCGCCGCGCGACAAGGGGCCGGAGCGCCGGCTGGTCCGGGACATCGTCGACGCCCGCCGCAACCTCGCCAGCTGGTTCCTGCCGGGCGCGCTCGTCGTGATCCTCGGCTCCTCGCCGACCATGCCGGCGGCGATCCAGATCGGCGCCAACGTGTTCTGGATCATGCTGGCCGCCGCGGTGATCGTCGACAGCTTCCTGCTCACCCGGCGGGTCAAGAAGATCATGCTTCGGCGCTTCCCCAAGGCGGCCAAGCCCCCGCGCGCGCACTACTTCTACGCGATCATGCGGTCCTTCCAGTTCCGCCGCCTGCGCATCCCCGCGCCCCAGGTCAAGCCCGGCGAGCGCATCGCGTAGTTCAGGGTCGGCCAGACCGACACCGGGAGGTCAGCCAGCCAGGGCCTCGCCGGCCGGCGCACCACTGCGACCGCCCGCGCGGGCGCTACGGGACGCCGAGCAGGCGCAGACCGGCGGCCACGGCGGCGGCGAGCACAACGGCCACGGCGAACGGGGCTCGCAGCAGGCCGGCGACCAGTCCCGCGACCACGCCAGCCGGTCGCGCGTACCCGGCGAACTCGCCCGACTCGATGACCGCCGCCGTCCCGGCCAGGGCGGCCAGCAGGGCGACCGCCGCGTAGGGCAGCAGCCGGGCGACCCTTGCCCCGACCCCCGTCGTCGACCCGCGGTCCGTCGGTGCATCGCCGTCGCCCGCTGGCGCCGGTGACGTGTCGGTGGCGGCCGGCGCCGGGATGCGCCGGGCCAGCAGCACGCCACCCAGGCGCAGCCCGTACGTCCCGAGCGCCAGCAGCGCGATCACGACGATGAGGGTGTGACTGCTCATGGCTTCGCCTCCGTGGCGGTAACCGGCGTGGGGGGGCTTGACGCGGGCGGAGGTTGGTCCGGCCGGCGGCCGACGGCGACCAATCCGAGCAGGCCGAGCAGCACCGGCAGCCCGGCGGGCAGGAACAGCGCGGTGACCACCGCGATGGCCGCGGCCGTGGTCGCGACCCGCAGGCCGGCCGCCTCGCGTAGGCGGGGCAGGATCAGCAGCAGCAGGGCGGCGGGAAACGCCGCGTCCAGGCCGAAGCTCGACGGATCGGCGATGTTCGACCCGACCGCGACGCCGACCAGCGTGCCGGCCTGCCACAGCACGAAGAGCGTGATGCCGGTGAGCCAGTAGGCGGCCCGGCGCCGGGGCGTATCCGGCTGCGCCAAGGCGAAGGCCGCCGACTCGTCGATCAGCAGGTGGCTGCCGATCAGCCGGCGCGGCCACGTGGTGCCCAATGCGTCGGCGATCGTCAGACCGAACGGCAGGTGCCGGGCGTTGAGCAGCAGCCCGCCGAGGACCGCCGTGACCGGACTCCCGGCGGCCACCAGCGACACGGCCAGGAACTGCGAGCCGCCGGCGAAGACGAAGACGGAAAAGGCCACCACCGCCCACGTCGGAATGCCCGACGCCACGGCAATCGCGCCGTACGAAACGCCGACGAAGCAGCAGGCGACGGCGACGGTCATGATGTCCCGCACCACCCGCGCGCCGAGCGTTCGCCAGGCCGTTCTCATGTTCGATATGATGAACACGGACCTCATGGTGGACGTGGGACGGCGCGTTCGTCAAGCCGAACGAGTGTGACCGACATAGCGAACGGAGCAGCATGGCCGAGTCGGGCCCACCCATCGCGGCGATCGCGGCCGCCCTGCGCCGGGAGCGGCAGCGCGCCGGGCTGACGCTCAGCGAGGTGGCTCGGCGAGCCGGGATCGCGAAGTCCACGCTCTCCCAACTCGAGGCGGGCACGGGGAACCCGAGCATCGAGACGCTCTGGGCGCTCGGCGTCGCCCTCGGCGTGCCGTTCAGTCAGCTCGTCGATCCCCCGACGTCCCAGGTCCGCGTGGTCCGGGCCGACGCGCGGACGACCTTCCACGCGGATCGGGCCGACTTCGCCGCCACCCTGCTGTCAGCCGGGGATCACCCGGCGCGCCGCGACCTGTACGTGATGACGCTCGAGCCGGGCTCGGCCCGGATGGCCGACCCGCACATTCCCGGCAGCGTGGAGCACATCGTGGTGGCGGCGGGCCGGCTGCGCACCGGCCCGACCGATGCGCCGATCGAGCTCGGCACCGGCGACTACGCGAGCTTCCGGGGCGACGTCCCGCACTGCTACGAGGCCCTGGTCCCGGGCACCTGGGCCGTGCTCATGATGGAGCATCACTGACGCTCCACAGTGGAGCGTCGGTACCCCGGCGTAGAGGCGCGCGATGATGTCCTCGATCGCCGGCTCGGCGATGGAGATGTCGCGCAGGGAACCGAGCGCGGCCAGGGTCGCAACCAGCTGCCCGACCAGATAGGACAGTACTGGATGGATCAGGCGCAACCGATCGCCGACCACGTCGCCGGTGCGGATCCGGTCGGCCAGGTCGGTCCACCCCCACAGCGCCACCACCCCGGTCAGCCCCTGCGAGGCCCCAGGTGTAGAGCGCGAGTTGCTCGGCGGGGGCTGACGAAGGCCACGTTCCCCGCCTACCTCACATTCCCCAACCGGCCCTCACAATCC
>JADGGF010000246.1 GCA_019690055.1 Micromonosporaceae bacterium | reverse complement strand
GGGGCCCGCCGTGCGGGGGCGCGACCAGCAGCACCAGGAGCGACGACGCGAGGCTACGGGCGTCCCGCGGGGCGGCGGCTGATCGCCGAGCGGCGGAGCGACCGGGATGACGCACGCCTCCTCGGACGTGATCCGAGTGGAGGGGCCGGGGCGTCTCGCGGGCGAGGTCTTCGTGACCGGGGCCAAGAACTCGTCACTGAAGCTGATGGCGGCCGCCCTGCTCGCCTCCGGCCGCACCGTGCTCTACAACGTCCCGAAGATCACCGACATCGCGATCATGGCGGAGGTGCTGCGCCGGCTGGGCTGCGACGTCCGTACGGTTCCGGGTGAGGCGCCCGGTGCGGACGTGACCGTTGGCCTCGGTGGCCGCGATGGCTTCGGTGATGGTACGGACCCGGCCGGGGACGGGCTCAGCATCGACGTGCCGGACGAGCCGGGCACGGACACCGACTACGACCTGGTCCGGCGGCTGCGGGCGTCGATCTGCGTGCTGGGGCCGCTGCTCGCCCGGCGCGGCCGGGTGCGCGTCGCCCTGCCCGGCGGCGACGCGATCGGCTCGCGCGGCCTGGACATGCACGTCGCTGGCCTGACCCGCATGGGCGCCGAGTTCTCCGGCGAGCACGGCATGATCGAGGCCACCGCGCCCGGCGGTCTGGTCGGGGCCAAGGTGTGGCTCGACTTCCCCAGCGTCGGCGCGACCGAGAACCTGCTGATGGCCGCGGTGCTGGCCAAGGGTGTGACCGAGATCGACAACGCCGCGCGCGAGCCGGAGATCGTCGACATCTGCGACATGCTCACCGCCATGGGGGCCCGCATCAGCGGCGCCGGCTCGTCGAAGCTCACGGTCGAGGGCGTGTCGGAGCTGCGCCCGGTCACCCACCGCACGATCGGGGACCGGATCGTCGCCGGCACCTGGGCGCTGGCGGCGACCATGACCCGGGGCGACGTTACTGTGACTGGCGTCAATCCGTCCTTTCTGGAGATCGCCTTGGACAAGGTGGCGACCAGCGGGGCGACCGTCGAGGCGCACCCCACCGGGTTCCGGGTGGCGATGGATCGGCGTCCGCAAGCGGTCGACGTCGTGACGCTGCCGTTCCCGGGATTTGCCACCGACCTGATGCCGATGGCGCTCGGGCTGGCCGCCGTCAGCGAGGGCTCGTCCCTCATTACCGAGAACATCTTCGATGGCCGCTTCATGTTCGTGCCCGAGCTGGTGCGGCTGGGCGCCCAGATCCGTACGGACGGCAAGCACGCGGTGGTGCGGGGGCGGGAACGCCTCTCCGGTGCCCCGGTGCGGGCCACCGACATCCGGGCCGGGGCGGGGCTGGTGGTGGCCGGGCTCTGCGCGGACGGCACGACCGAGGTCAGCAACGTGCACCACATCGACCGGGGCTACCCCGACTTCGTGGTGGATCTCCGCCGGCTCGGGGCTGTCGTGCACCGCGAGCACGCTCCGCCGGAGCCGACATTCGCCCTGTAGCAATCATGGAATTCGCCACCCCCCTGTGAGGGGTGCGAACCGCCATGATCTCGACTCAGCCGATCAGGAGCCGCCCGCGCCCTGGGCTCCGCCCGCGCCGCCCTGCGCGCCCCCAGCCACCCGGCGGGCCCGCATGAGTTCGTGCCCGAAGACCAGCACCTTGTGGCGGCCGGCCGACACGGTGCTGGTGTTGCGGATGCCGGCCTCCGTGAGCAGCCGACGGACCGCGGCCGCCTCCTCGGCCGTGGCCACATCGGCCGCCACAGCGAGCAGACCGTAGTCCTCGGAGCTCCGGCTGAACGAGCCGCTGGCGGTGCTCGTCCCCGTCCGCGGGGCCGCGGCCGGGCTGATCGGGCTGGCCGTCGGAGGAAGCGTGCTCGGCACATCACGACGGCCGCCCCGGCCGAACAGCCCTCGCCGCGCGCGCCGTTGGGGCAGGCCTGAGTCGCGGCCGAACGTCCAGCGCAGCACCAAACCGAGCAGCGCGATCAGGCCGAAGACCAGCACAACCTGCCAGAACACCTGACCCCCCTCGATGACGGGCACTGTGGTCAGTCTGCCACCGACCCACGGTCGCGCGGGCCGGCATTGCAATTGCTCGTGCTCCTGATCATGCCCCGATCGTCGGCCACGTTCGCGTGCCCCCGATCGTCAGCGCCCGTTCGCGTGCCCCCGATCGTGGCCGCACGGCGGGCGACTTCCGTGATCCACGTACCCAAGGTCCGGCCGAAACTAACAATGGGGGCGAAGGGGGTATATGACATGCTCGCGACAATTGTGGGTGCCATCATCCTGGGCGTGATCCTCGGCTACCTGGCCAAGCTCATCCTGCCCGGGCGGCAGGACATACCGGCGTGGGCGACGATCGGCGCCGGCATCGCCGCCGCGTTGCTCGGCGGGTTCGTCGCCGTTTGGCTTGGGGTCGGCGACACACGCGGGATCGACTGGATCAAGCACATCCTCCAGCTTGTGTTCGCCATCGCGGCGGTTGCGGTGGTCGCCCGGTTGTATGCCGGTCGCGGGCGCGGCCCTGGTCGTACGACCGCCCGGTCCTGAACCTCAGGCACCGTCGCCACCCTCAGGCACCGTCGCGGTCGGATGAGGCGAGGACGGTCCCTTGCTGACAGCGCGGTCGGCAAGGGACCGTCCGTTTTCTCCGGCTGAACGACCAACGGCCCGGCCTGCAACGGACGGCCCGGCCTGCAACGGACGGCCCGGCATGCGAAGGACGGCCCGGCATGCGACGGACGGCCTGGCCTGCGACGAACGGCGCTGTCCGATTGGGCGTCAACCGTCCTGGCGGCGGGTCCAGCGGAAGGTGCCTAGGCACAGCACCAGGCCGATGACGCACCAGACCGCGAGCACGACGGCGACGCGGTCGAGCTCGTACCCGCCAGCGGGCTCCTGGGCGCCGAAGGCGTCGGGCAGGAACACGGCCCGCATGCCCTGACACATCCACTTCAGCGGAAACAGCGCGGCGATCTGCTGCATCCACGACGGCAGCTCAGTGAAGATGAAGAAGACACCCGAGATGAACTGCAGCACCAGGGCGACGGGAGTGACGATGGCCGTCGCGCTCCGGCTCGACTTGGGCAGCGACGAGAACGCGATGCCCATCAACGTGCAGGCGGTGGTGCCGAGGAGGATGACCCAGCCGAGGGTGAGCCACCGGGCGCTGGTCGCCGGCAGCGATACATTGAAGAACGGCACCGCCACCGCGAGCAGGAGCACGACCTGGGCGACCGCCAGCGTGACGACCATGCCGACTTTGCCGATGAAGTAGACCGACCGGGGCATGGGCGTGCTGCGGTAGCGCTTGAGCACCCCGCGGTCGCGCTCGATCGGGATCTGGATCGCCAGCGCCTGGAAGCCGGTGACCATGAGGCCGGAGGCGATCATCCCGGATACGAAGTACTGGGTGTACGTGACGCCCGCGCCGATGTCGGCGTCGAAGATCGATCCGAAGATCACCATCATGATCACCGGGAACAGGATCGTGAACATCACCTGCTCCCGGCTGCGCGCGAACTGCCGCAACTCCAGGAGGATCTGGTGCGCGCCGAGGCGGGCGAGCCCGACCCGCGGGCCGGCTGGGCCGCGCCGGGACGGGTCGACGCCGCCGGCCGAACCCGGGCGGCGGCCAGCGGGTCCGGTCGTCGTCGGCTCGGTGGTCGTGGTCACGCCGACTCCCGGGCTGAGCGGGCGCGCGAGCGGCCGTGGCCGCGCTGCGGCGGCGTGGCGTCGACGGGCACGGTGTTCTCCTCGCGGTCATGGCCGATCAGGCCGAGGCGGTCATGGCCGATCAGGCCGAGGTAGACATCCTCCAGGGTGGGCCGGGTGACGGTCAGCCCCGGCACCTCGCCGCCGAACTCGGCCTGCAGGGTGGCGACGAGCTGGGTGGGTGTGGCCGTACGGACGCTCTTCGGCCCGTCAGGGCCGATCCAGCTCACCGTCGCGTCCTGCTCGGCGCGACCGCCCAGCTCGCTCGGCGGGGCCACGGTGACCATGCGGCCGTTCGCGATCACCCCGACCCGGTCGGCGAGCTCCTCGGCCTCCTCGAGGTAGTGCGTCGTGAGCAGGATGGTGGTGCCGTCACTGGCGAGTGTCCGGATCAGATCCCAGAAGTCGCGCCGCGCCTCCGGATCGAATCCGGTCGTTGGCTCGTCGAGGAAGAGCAGCTCCGGCCGGCCGATGATGCCCAGTGCCACGTCCAGACGGCGACGCTGGCCGCCGGAGAGCGTGTGGGTCAGGGCACGCCGCTTCGCGGCCAGCCCGACCCGATCGATCACCTCGTCGGGGTCGGCGGCGTTCGGGTAGAAGCGGGCGAAGTGGGCGACCACCTCGCCGACGCGCAGCTCCTCGAACTCGCCCGTGCCCTGCAGCACGATCCCGACCCGCGACCGCCAGGCGGGGTCGGGCCGGGCCGGGTCCTGGCCGAGGACGAGGACTTCACCGGCGTCGCGCTGGCGGTGCCCCTCGAGGATCTCCGTGGTCGTGGTCTTGCCGGCCCCGTTCGGCCCGAGCAGGGCGAAGATCTCGCCCCGGTGCACGGTGAGGTCAAGGCCGGCCACCGCGGTCATGTCGCCGTACGTCTTGCGTAGCCCGCGTACCGCGATCGCCACGTCCGGGTCCGCCATCGCTGTCACGGTGTCCACTATGGCCCACCGGCCCGGCCCGGACGTAGCAGACGAGACGCACCTCTCGCCCGGTCGGCGACCGCTGAGATCCGTACGCTGGCGGACTGGTTGGGTTCCGCCCGTCGCGGCGGATTCGTCGGGCTCCGTCCGTTGCGGCGGACTCGTTGGGCTCCGTCCGGTCAGCGGGCCCGCTGGGCCGCCCGGAGTGCCTCGAGTTCGGCCTTCTCCGCCTTACGCCGCCGCCGTCGGCGACGCATGACGATGAACAGCCAGATGAGCACGAAAAGGAAGGCGATGATCAGGAGCGGGAAGATGATGGCGACGAACGCCATCCCGACGCTGAACGCGTCCTCCGTGGCGCTCACCACCGGGGCACCGACGCCGGCCGTGGCCACGTTCACCACGGGCCGGGCCGCCGCCTTCATCCCGTGCACGATCAGCGAGATGACCACGCCGGCGGCGATCGGTACCCATTGATTGGAGGTGAAGAACTCTCCGGGGTCCTGCACGGTCACGGTCGCCGAGCTGGTGGCGGCGCCGAAGGCGATGCCGCCCGCGCCCGGCCGGACCACGGTCTGCACCATGTCGTTGATGTGGTCCACCACCGGGATCTTGTCCGCCACGACCTCGATGGCGAGCAGGACGGCCAGGATCGCGAGGGTCCACCCGTTCTCCAGCCACTGCCAGGTGGCGGGCAGCGTGATCAGGTCGGTGTAGCGCGCCAGCAGGCCGATCACCAGGAGCGGAATGTACGCGTTGAGCCCGGCCGATGTGGCGAGTCCGATTCCCGTCAAAAGCTCCAGCACGCCGCCCAGCATGCCAAACCCGCGCCACCATCCGGCCTCACAGGAAGTCCCCCGGAAGCCATTGATCTAGGGCATAGGGTGGTGGTTGGAGATCAACTCACCACACTCCAAGCCCTAGATCAACAATGGAGGGTGGGGCTGGAGACGTAGGGCGCGCGCTCAGAAGAGCGTGAGCTCGTCGCGTTCGATGCCGCGGAGGGCGTCGTAGTCGAGCACGACGCAGCGGATGCCCCGGTCCTCGGCGAGCACCCGGGCCTGCGGCTTGATCTCCTGGGCCGCGAGGATCCCCGAGACCGGGGCCAGCAGGGGATCGCGCCCCAGCAGCTCGAGGTAGCGGGTGAGCTGTTCAACTCCGTCGATCTCACCTCGCCGCTTCACCTCGACGGCCACCGTGCGGCCGGCACCGTCGCGGCACAGCAGGTCGACCGGGCCGATCGCGGTCGGGTACTCCCGCCGGATCAGCGTGAACCCCTCGCCGAGTACCTGGGGGGAGGCGGCGAGCAGTTCCTGCAGGTGCGCCTCCACCCCGTCCTTGACCAGACCAGGGTCGACCCCGAGTTCGTGGGTGCTGTCGTGGAAGATCTCCTCCAGCGTGATCCGCAGCTCCTCGCCGGCCTTGTTGACCACGCGCCACACGCCGGGCGCCTCCTCGATGCGGCACGGCGGGCTCATCCAGTTGAGCGGCTTGTACGCCCGGTCGTCGGCATGAATCGATACCGAGCCATCTGCCTTGATCATCACCAGCCGCACCGCGGGGGGAAGGTGGGCGGTGAGCCGGCCGACGTAGTCCACCGAGCAGCGAGCCACCACGAGACGCACCGGCCCACCTTACGCGGGTCAGCGGTTGACGAAGCGGATGACGCGCTCGATGAGCCGGGTCTGCCGGGGCGTACGGGTGAACGACGTCGTCGGCAGGAGCGAGCGCATCCGGCGCCGGGCGATCGCCTTCGGTCGGGCCATCTCCCGCAGCCCGTCGTCGCCGTGGATGCGGCCGAAACCGGACTCGCCCACGCCGCCGAAGGGCAGCGACGAGAAGCCGGCGAAGGTGAGCACGCCGTTGACCGACACCATGCCCGACCGCATCTGGCGAGCCAGCCGCAGCGCCCGGCGCCGGCCGAAGACCGCGCCCCCGAGACCGTACGCGCTGGCGTTGGCCCGCGACAGCGCCTCCTCGACATCGTCCACTTTGGTCACCGTGAGCGTCGGCCCGAACGTCTCCTCCCGGACGGCCGCGGCGTCCTCGGGCACGTCGACGAGCACGGTCGGGTGGACGAACGGAGGCTGCACAGCCTCCGGCCCACCCACCACGGCCCGGGC
>JADGGF010000245.1 GCA_019690055.1 Micromonosporaceae bacterium | reverse complement strand
GTGCGGGCCTGGTGCTCGGCGGCGGGCATGCCACCGTACTGGCCGTGGCGTCGGGCGCTGGCCCCAGTGGCTCCGGGCCTGAGCTTCGAGGGCGTCGGGGCGGGTGGCGACGACCGGGCCATGCTCTTCGCCGCTGTCGTGGAGGCGCTCGACTCCGCCAGCCGGCAGCAACCGCTGGTGCTAATAATAGAGGATCTTCATTGGGCTGAGGTGCCCTCGCTGGTGCTGCTGCGCACCGTGGTCGAGGCGGTGCCCGCCATGGCGGTGGCGCTGCTGCTCACGGCCCGCGACGACCCGGGCGAGGCGCCGGCGGCCGTGGGGGAGGCGCTGCGGGAGCTACCCACGCATCTGCGTCGCGTCCCGGTGCCGGTGCTCGACCCCGAGGCCGCGCGGCGGCTCGTCTACGCCATCGCTGGCGACCGTGTGGACGACGTCACGGTGTCCGATGTGGTCAGTCGGACCGGCGGCAATCCGTTCTTCCTGACCGAGGTCGCCCGCCTGCTGACCCTCACCGGAGCCGACGCCCGGGGCAGGCCAGCGTTTGTGGTGCCGCCCGGCGTGCAGGAGGTGCTTCGGCGACGGCTCGCCCGGCTGAGCCAGTCCTGCCACGCGCTGCTCACCGCGGCGGCGGTGATCGCCGAGACCGAGGTGGCGGGCCGGGATCCCATCGATGAGGAGCTGCTCGCCACGGTGGTCGGCCGGTCCCGCGACGAGGTGGCCACGATACTCGACGAGGCGGTCCGGGCGCGGTTGCTCGTCGACGATCCGGTCGCGCGTCGCCTCGGCTTCAGGCACGCCTTGGTACGGGAGGTGCTCGCCGCCGATCTCTCCCGGGTGGAGCGGGGGCGGCTGCATCGCGCGGTCGCGGAGGCGTTGGAAGAGCGGGGTAGCGCGGGGGATGCCGAGCGGCTGGCTCACCACTGGTCGCAGGCCTACGGTCCGGATGCGCCCGATCGGGCCGCGGTGTGGTCGCTGCGGGCGGCGCGGGCGGCGGTCGACGGCTTGGGCTTTGAGCAGGCCGTCGTCCATCTGCGCCGGGCGCTCGCCGCACCCGGAGCGGACCGGGTCGATGTGCTGCTGAGGCTGGGCGAGGCGCAACGCCTCGCCGGCGACGCCGCGGGTGCCCGATCGTCCTTTGTGGAGGCGGCCCACCTGGCGGCGACGGCGGGCCGGGCCGCCGACCTGGCCGCTGCGGCCCTCGGCCTCGGGGGCGGGATCGCCGGCTTCGAGGTGCCGATCGCTGACCGCGAACAGGTCGACCTGCTGCGTGATGCGCTGGCCGCGTTGGCGGCTGAGGAAACGGCGTTGCGCCCGGCCGTGCTGGCCCGGCTCTCCGTCGCGCTGACCGGGCTCGGCACCGGGCTGGACCGCCGGCGGCTGGCCGAGGAGGCGGTCGACCTGGCCGAGCGCTCCGGCGACGGGGCGGTCACGGTGGCGGCGCTGGCGGCCTACTGCGACGCGGTCGCCGGCCCGGACTACGTACGCCAGCGGTTGGCGAGCGCCGAGCGGATGCTCGCCGTTGCCCCGGACCCCGTGGCCGGGCTGCTGGCCCGGCGGCTGCGACTGGTGGCCCTTCTGGAGGCGGGCGAACTGTCCGCAGTGGATCGTGAGATAGAAGAGTATGAGTTCATTGCGGACCGCGCCGGCATTCCGCTCTATCGATGGCTGCCCGCGGTCTGGCGCGGCATGCGGGCGCTGCTCGCGGGCGACATCGCCGCGGCGTTCCGGCACGCCGCCGTCGCGGAGGAGATCGGCCGCCGGGCCGGCAGCGGCAACGCCCAGCTCCTGGTGTTCACGCTGCGGATGCACGCCCACCTGCTCGGCGGATCCGCAGACCAGATCGTCGAGTCGGTGCGCCGGCTGGACGAGACCATGCCCACCGCGGCCATGCCGGTGACCTACCGGGCCGGCCCCGCCGTGCTGCTCGCCGCCGCCGGGGACACGAGCGATGGGGAGGACGTGCTGCGCTGCTTCCAACAGACCCCGGCCGACGACATCATCCAGGACTCTGAATGGGTCCAGGGTCACTGGGCGCTGGCCGAGCTCGCCTTGCGGCTGGGCGATCGGGCCGTGGCGGCCCGATTGCTCGACACGCTGCGACCGTACGAGCACATCTGGGCGGTCGACGGCATCGGCGCCGCCGTCTTCGGCACGGTCGGGCACCAGCTCGGCCGCCTCGCGGCGTTCCTGGGTCGCAACCGGACAGCCGAGGGCCACCTGCGTACGGCCGCCGAGACGTACCGGCGGGTCGGGGCGCCCCTGCTGGCCCGACAGGTCGACGCGGCCCTGGCTGAGCTGCCCGGGGCACGCTCCCCAGTGGAGGATGGCCCGGCCGAGGTGGGCCGCATTCGCCTTGAGGGCCGGTTCTGGCGGCTGGCCTGGCGGAACCGTGAGTGTACGGTCCCGGACAGCAAGGGCATGCGCGACCTGGCGGTGCTGCTCACGCGGCCGGGCCGACCCGTGCCGGCCGTCGATCTCGGCGCCGCGGGGGCCGGGCCGGCCGGCCACGACCTCGGACCGGGGCGCGACCCGGCCGCCCGGCGGGCGTACCGGAACCGGATCGTCGAGCTGGACCAGCGGATCGCCGAGGCGACGGATCCGGACGAGATCGAGCGCCTGCAGGCCGAGCGGACGGCGATCGCCGCGCAGCTCGGCGAGGCGGTCGGGCTCGGCGGCCGCACCCGTCGGGCGGGCGACCCGGCGGAGCGCGCGCGAAAGGCGGTGACGATGCGCATCCGGGACGCGGTGCGCGCGATCGAGGCCGAGGACCGGGCGCTCGCCCGGCATCTGCGCAACGCGATCAAGACCGGCCGCCTCTGCAGCTACGAACCTGACACGGCGGTGATCTGGCGGACCTGACGATGCCAGGCGGTGCCTGACGCCTACCGGGTGGCGCCCCGGCCCGCGGGGCCGCGACCAGGAAGGAGACAACCCATGACCACCGATGTGACGACAGTGTCCAGCCCGATTGAGGCACTCACCCCGACCGAAGCCTCCGCCGCGACCGAGGCCCTGACCGGGCGCCTCTTCGAGGCCGGCGTCGGCGCCGTGGAGCTGCTCAACATCTACCTGGGCGTGAAGCTGGGTCTCTACAGCGCGTTGGCGACTGAGCCGCTGACCGCGGCCGAGCTGGCGCGACGGACCGGGTGCGACGAGCGCTACCTGGTCGAGTGGCTGCAGGGTCAGGCGGTGGCCGGACTGACCACGGTGGACGGCGGCGAGCCCGCATCGGGCCGCCACCAGCTCGCCCCGGGCGTGGCCGCGGTGCTCGTCGACGAGACCAGTCCGACCTACCTCGGCGGGCTCGCGCTGATGCTCGCCGCCGCGGGCGGGGTGATGCCGGCCCTCGTGCAGGCCTTCCGGACCGGCGAGGGCGTCCCGTACGCGCACTACGGCTCCGACGCGGTCGAGGCCCAGGCGGCGCTGAACCGTCCGGCGTTCGTGCACGACCTTGTGCCGAACTGGCTGCCGCAGATGCCCGGGGTGTGGGAGCGGCTGCAGACGCCCGCCCGCGTCGGGGACTTCGGGTGCGGCTACGGCTGGTCGGCGATCGAGCTGGCCACCGCGCTGCCGGCGGTGCGCGTGACGGGCTTCGACAGCGACGACGCCTCCGTCGCCGCGGCCCGGCGCAACGCGATGGCGGCGGGCGTCGCCGAGCGGGTCACGTTCGAGGTGCGCGACCTGGCGGAGACGCGGACCGACTGGGGCGGGCCGTACGACGTGATCTTCTTCTTCGAGTGCCTGCACGACCTGCCGCGGCCCGTCGAGGCCCTCCGCAACGCCCGGTCCGCGCTCGGTCCAAAAGGGACGGTGATCGTGATGGACGAACGGGTTGCCGAGACGTTCACGGCTGATGGGGATCTGGTGGAGCGGCTCTTCGCGGCGGCGAGCCCGATCTGGTGCCTGCCGCAGGGTCGGGTCGGGCCGGATCCCCGGCCGGTCGGCACGATGATGCGGCCGGCGGCGCTGCACGCGCTCGCGGCCGAGGCCGGATACGCGCGCAGCGAGATCCTGCCCATCGAGCACCCGACCTTCCGCTTCTACCAGCTGCACCCGTGAACCGGCCGCCGATCGAACCCGTCGAGGCGCGCGACAAATGGAAAAATGTACAGATCTAGCCGCAGTGATGCGCGACGCGCTCCATGGCCTGCGACGCGCGACGCGGTGGAGTGGGAACGGCTCATCGCCGTGACCCTGGCGTGCTTCGGCCGCATCGACGTGCTGGTCAACCATGCCCGTGGGTCGGATCGGGGAGCTGGACGGTCCGCTGCTCTTCCTAGCCAGCGACGCATCCAGCTATCGAGCGAGAGCGACCTGTTGGTGGACGATCGGTGAACGGCGGGGCCGTCGGGTCGGGATGCGCCTGGCCCGGCGGCCGCGTCGCCTTCCGGGCCCGCGGGGTGCGCGGGCCGGCGCGGACGCGGGGGACTTACGCGTGCATGCTCGCCGTCAGCACGAAGATGACGGCGATCCAGATGGCGAAGAGGGTGAAGCCCAGCGGGGCAGCGTAACGCTTCATCGACGACTCCCGGCGTAGCGTCGGCGCGCGGGCACGGCCCACCGCGCCGGAGGGCGGAACGGCAAGAGGGATGGCTGACAGCCGTGGAATGTCGTGACCGGACCTCGACCGGCTCGGCGACGAGCGGGCCTGAGCAGGACGGCTGGGTCCTAGGAGACGGTGCGGCCACTACTGGAAGGATCGCTATCTCGCACAGCGATCACCTCCCAACAGTCGCGTGGCCGGACGCTCGGCGCACAGGCAGCACCGAGGGGTACACCGATGACGGCGGTAAGGATAGCCTATGCCGGTTTGGGGCGGTTCGGCAAAACGCCTCATCGGTCATCGTCCTTTCGGCGATCTCTGGGTGACCCTCTAGGCTGCCTGCGGTAGCCGTGACGGAAGGTGGTGGGTGATGGCCCGGACGGTGTTGGTCACCGGAGGAAACCGGGGAATCGGACTGGCGATCGCGCAGGCGTTCGTGGCCCAGGGGGACCGCGTGGCCGTGACCCATCGCAGCGGTCAGCCGCCGGAGGGGTGCTTCGGCGTGGTCTGCGATGTGACCGACAGCGCGGCGGTCGACGCCGCCTTCACCACGATCGAGGAGCAGCTCGGTCCGGTGGAGGTGCTGGTCGCCAACGCGGGCATCACCGAGGACACCCTACTCATGCGCATGAGCGAGGAGCAGTTCACCCGGGTCCTCGACACCAACCTCACCGGGGCGTGGCGCTGCGCCCAGCGGGCCGCGACGAAGATGGTCCGGGCCCGGTTCGGACGCATGATCTTCATTTCCTCGGTCGTGGGTCTCTACGGCGGCCCCGGGCAGGTCAACTACGCGGCGAGCAAGGCCGGCCTGGTGGGCATGGCCCGGTCGATCACCCGGGAGCTCGGCTCACGCAACATCACGGCGAACGTCGTCGCGCCCGGGTTCATCGACACCGACATGACCGCCGCGCTGCCCGAGGCCCGGCGGGCGGAGATCCTCAAGGCGATTCCGGCCGGTCGGCTCGCCGCGCCGTCCGAGGTCGCCGCGGTCGTCACCTGGCTCGCCTCCGACGCGGCGGGTTACGTCAACGGCGCCGTCATCCCCGTCGACGGCGGCCTCGGCATGGGCCACTGAGCCGTGCTCCGTGTCAGGCCAGATCTGTGTCAGGAAGGACGCCTTCCTGACACTTTTTGCCCAGGAAGGCGTCCTTCCTGACCTCGATACCTGGAGGAACACGTGTCTGGACTCATGGCGGGCAAGCGCCTGCTCATCACCGGCGTCATCACCGACCAGTCGATCGCGTACTCGGTGGCCCGGCTCGCCCAGGAGCAGGGGGCGACGGTCGTGCTCACCGCCTACGGCCGGGTGTCGTTGGTGGAGCGGTTCGCCAAGCGGCTGCCGGTGGAGCCGCCCGTGGTGGAGCTCGACGTGAACAACACCGACCACCTCGCGTCACTGGCCGACCGGGTGCGCGAGCACGTCGACGGCCTCGACGGGGTGCTCCACTCCATCGCCTTCGGTCCACAGTCGACACTCGGGGGCGGGTTCCTCACCGCGCCGTGGGAGGACGTGGCGGTGGCGCTGCAGACGTCGACGTACTCCTACAAGGCGCTGGCCGTGGCCTGCGAGCCCCTGCTCGGGCGGGGTTCGGCGATCGTCGGCCTGACCTTCGACGCCTCCCAGGCCTGGCCCGTGTACGACTGGATGGGCGTGGCCAAGGCCGGTCTCGAGTCGTGCAACCGGTACCTGGCCCGCTACCTCGGGCCCAAGGGCATCCGGGTCAACCTCGTCTCGGCCGGCCCGCTGCGGACGATGGCGGCGAAGTCGATTCCCGGCTTCGCGGAGTTCGAGCAGGCCTGGGTGAGCCGCGCCCCGCTGGGGTGGGAGCTGACCAACGCCGAGCCGGCCGCCCGCACCTGCCTGGCGCTGCTGTCGGACTGGTTCCCGGCCACCACCGGGGAGATCGTGCACGCCGACGGCGGCTTCCACGCGGTCGGCGCCTGACCGCGATCCCCGCCCGTCGCTGAGCGCCTTCCGCCGCCCGCTGACCGACGTCCACCGGCCTGACCGTCGTCGGCTGGCCTGACCCGTCGCCGGCCGGCCGGACGCGGACGGTCAGGTCGTCGGCGCGGCGCTGCGGCGAGCGGCGCGGGAGTGCTCGGCCAGGGCCAGGGCGAGCGCCCGCGCCTCGGCCACGTCCAGGTGGGGGGCGACTCCGGGCTGCCCGCCGCCGGCCACGGCGAAGAAGACCTTGGCAAGCCGCAGCCGGCGCTGCAGCGGT
>JADGGF010000244.1 GCA_019690055.1 Micromonosporaceae bacterium | reverse complement strand
AACCCCCCGGGCGGGGGGGTTGGGGCGGGGCCCCCGCCCCACATCCACCAGCCGACACCACCACGGAGCGCCGCTGCCTGCGGCGACCACCCACCTCCGAGCACCGGGCCCCTAGCCCTTGACCGAGCCCTGCAGGAGGGCGGCGATGATGTGGCGCTGGAACACCACATAGACCACGAGAGTTGGCAGCAGGATGAGGATGGTGCCCGCGCAGAGCAGCGGGATGTCCGTGGCGTAGTGGCCCTGGAATGCGCCGAGTGCGCCGGCCATCGTGCGCTGCGTCGGGTCCTCGACCAGGACCAGGGCGAGCAGGAACTGGTTCCAGCTCCACACCGCCATGAGCACGCCGAGCGAGGCGATCGCCGGCCGGGCGAGGGGAACATGGATCCGCCAGAACAGCGCCCAGGTGTTCGCGCCGTCGACCCGCGCCGCCTCGGTGACGTCACTGGGCATGTTGGCGAAGTGGGCGCGCATCCAGAACACCCCGAACGGCATGAACAACGCGATCAGCGGCAGGACGATCGCGAACCGGGTGTCGAGCAGGCCCATTTCCCGCTCCAGGAAGTAGAGCGGCGTGATGATCCCCTCGAACGGCAACGTCAGCCCGAAGACAAACAGCAAAAGCAGCGCCCGCGCGCCGGGAATCCGGAGCAGGCCGATCGCGAAGCCGGCCATGGTCGCCATGACCAGGGCCACGGGAACGACCGCGAGGACGATGAACGTGCTGGACCGCAACAGTGCGGCCATGTTCGCCACCTCGAAGGCTTCGACGAAGTTCCCCCACTGCGGGTCGTCCGGCCACTCGAGCCCGCGCGGTAGCGTGCCCGAGGGGTGCAGCGCGGTCATGAAAATGCTGACGAAGGGCAGGATCGTGATCGCCATCAGGCCCAGCAGCAGCGCCCGACCGGCGTAGATCTCTGCCCGCGAGATCCTCATCGGCGCTCCTCCCGGCTCAGACGCTGGATGGGAAGGATGATGACCAGAACCAGGATCATGAGCAGGACCGCGAGCGCGGAAGCGAGCCCGACCTGCCGCTCGAGGAATGCCAGGATGTAGATCTGGATGCCCGGTACCGCGGTCGAGTTCCCCGGCCCCCCACCGGTGGAGACGTAGACGATGTCGAACGCGGCGAGCGCGGCCACGATGGTCACGGTCAAACAGACGCCGATCTCATAACGCAGGCTCGGCAGCGTGATCGAGACGAACTCGCGCCACCAGCCGGCACCATCGATCCTCGCCGACTCGTACAGCGCGGGGTCGATCTTCGTCATGCCGGCGAGCAGCAGCACGGTGCAGAAGCCGAGCAGGACCCAGATCCCGATCAGGCCGACGGCCGGCAGCGCGGTGTCGAAGTCGCCGAGCCAGGCCCGGGTGACGCCGCCGAGGCCGACCGCGGTGAGGGCCTGGTTGATCAAACCCGGTAGCGACAACAACCAACCCCAGATGATGCCGGCGGCGACGAGCGGGATGACCTGGGGGAGGAACAGCACGGTCCGGGTGACCGTACCGAAGCGGCCGGACGCCACGCGGTGGATCACCGAGGCGGTGACGAGCCCGAGTGACACCGGAATCACGCTGAAGAACAGGACCAGCTGGAACGAGTTGATGATCGTGCCGAGCAGGTCGGGGTCGCGCAGCACCGTGACGTAGTTGGACAGGCCGACCCAGGTCGCCGGGCCGACACCGTTCCAGCGGTACAGGGAGTACTGGATGGTCAAACCCAGTGGCTGGAGGACGAAGACCGCGTACATCAGCAAGGCGGGCGTGACGAACAGCCAGCCCACGAGCGCCGTCCGGCGGGCGCCCCTCCGAAGGGGCCCCCGCCGGAGCTGAGTACGTCGCGTCGTAGATGTCTGGTCCGGCGACGGCACTGTGTCGAGGGGGCGGCCGGCCGCCACCGAACCGACACCGATGTCGGCGGTAACCATGCCGTCTTTGGACCGAAGAGTACGACGGCGGGTCACAAGCTAGCTCCCTTGCTCCAACTCCCGCTCGTACTCGGCCTGGACCGCGGCGAGCAGGCCGGCGCCATCCTGCTCGCCACCGACCATCTTCTGCAACTCAGGGGTCCAGCCCTGAGCGAAGATCGCACCGGTTGCGTTCGCGATGAAGTCCATCGCGCCGTTGGACTCGGCGACCAACGCGCCGGCGGCCAACGTCTCGTTGGTCACCGAACCCGCGGCGACCGGCGGGATTGCCAGGTCTGCGGGGCCCCCTGGGTTGGAGCCGCCGACCGTGACGTTGATCTGGCGCGCCTGCTCGTTGGTGGCGACCCAGTTGAGGAAGAAGGCAGCGCAGCCGGCGTTGGCCGCCTTGGCCGCGATCCCGAAGGTCAGCGGGGACGACATGGCCGCGACCGGATCGCCCTCCTTGAGCGGTGGGAAGAGGAAGAACCCGACGTTGCCGGGCATGCCCTCGTCGTAGGACGCGTTCTCCCAGTCTCCGTTGAAGATGAACAGACCCTCACCGTTGCGGAAGCGAGCGTTGGCGTCGGTGTACTGGATGGCGTTGGCGTCCGGTGGGAAGTACCCGGCCTCGATCCACCGCTGCAGGTGCTCCGCCGCCTGCCGGTTGGTCGGCGTGTCGATCGTGGCCCCGGGCTTCTGGAAGATCCAGTCGTTGATCGGCTGGGTCGGCCCGTAGGCCGCCATGAGGTGCTGGAGGGGGAAGGCCAGCCCGCCGCCGCTCGCGGACGCGTTCCAGACCATGATGGGCAGAATCCCCTGCGCCTTGGCCCGCTCCAGGACGGCATCGAACTCGGCCACCGTCGCCGGCGGTTCGGTCATGCCGACGCGCGCGGCCAGCTCCTTGTTGTAGAAGACGCCCGTCAGGCTGTAGTTGAGGCCCATGGCGTAGAGCGAACCCGAGCCGCGTGTGCCGTCGTCGGCGACCCGGTTCTGCGAGAGCTGGGCCGCTGGCCACTTGTCCCAGCCGAACCCTTCCGCGTAGCCATCCAGGTTCTTGAGTAGACCGTCCTGCACCAGCGAGACCATCGTGGGCAGCCGGATCAGGTCGGGCGGGTTGTTGCCCGAGAGCAGGCGCGGGGTTGCGTTGATGAGGTTCTGGAACTGGTCCTGTTTGATGTTCCAGGTGACGTTCGGGAACTGCCGGGTGAACTCTTCGGACAATCGGAACGGCAGGTCAAAACCCGTCTCAAAGTAGGCGTTGAGCACCACCGGATCCGTCCCGCAGGTCGGGGCCTCGGGCGTGACCGGGTCATTGTTCTGCTGCGGGCCGCCGGACCCGGCTCCCGCGCAGCCGGCGAGCAGGGCGACCAGTAACGCCGAGCCGGCTGCTGCAACGTATCTCTTCATGTCGATTGTTCCTTTCGAGACGGTACGCCGGTCGGGCCAGCCGGGGCGGCGCCGGGGCGCGACCGATCGCGGCAGCACAGGGTCCGTCATGCGCGTCACACTCCGCCGAACCGCGCCCCGCACCTGGCCAGCGCGGCGGATCTGGTCACGACCCAGCCGGGGCGAGTGCGACCCAGGCGGGGCAGGCCGTGAGCCAAACTGGGTTAGCTAAACTGATTTAGCAGAAGCATGCGCGCGACCTCGGGTGCTGTCAAGGTCTCGTCGGCAACGATCTGGAAACGGGCGGCAATAATACGCTGACCGCCGGACCGGCGGTGCTCCCACGCGTCGCATCATGGACACAGTGACCGGCGCGGGCCGGTCGCCACCGGAGGAAGCATGAGTCACCGCCGCGCCACCCTCGCCGACGTCGCCAAACGCGCCGGTCTGTCGAAGACGGCGGCGTCGATGATCCTCAATGGACGTGAGGGCACCCGCCTCTCGGCCGAGGCTCACCGCCGGGTCTTCGCCGCCGCGGCCGAACTCGGCTACCGGCCCAACGTCGCCGCCCGGAGCCTGCGCACGCAGAAGAGTCTGACCCTGGCCTTCATCTCCGACATCGTGGCCACCACGCGGTTCGCCGGCGACATGATCCGCGGCGCTCTCGACGCCGCCCGGGAACACGACCACGTGCTGCTGATCGCGGAGACCCAGGGCGACGAGAGCTTCGAGCAGTACGCCATCGAGGCGATGCTGGACCGCCAGGTCGACGGCGTCATCTACGCCGCGATGGCCACGCGCCAGCTCACGGTGCCAGCGACGCTGCTCGGGCGACCGACCGTCCTGCTCAACGCAGCCAGCACCACTGAGCTGCCGTGCGTCCTCCCCGACGACGAGCAGGCGGGCTACGCCGTCGCGTCGGCCCTGACCGAGGCTGGCCATCGAGACCGGATCGCGCTGATCGGGCGGAACCGCCTCAAGGAACGCGACCCCGAGGTGTCGCTGGCGGCCTCCGCTCGGCTGCGCGGGATCGAGCGCGCGCTGGCGGCGGCCGGCACTCGCCTGGCTGTCAGCGTTTCCTGCCATGACTGGTTGCCGGAGCACGGCTATGCCGCGATGCGATCGTTGCTGCGCAAGCCGACCCGGCCCACCGGCGTGATCTGCATGAACGACCGGCTCGCCTTCGGCGCCTACCAGGCGCTGGCCGAGGCCGGCCTGCGCGTCCCCCAGGACATGTCGGTCGTCTCCTTCGATGACGACGTGATCGCCGCTTGGCTCAGACCGGGTCTGTCCACCGCAGCCCTGCCGCACGAGCAGATGGGTCGCCGGGCGGTCGAGTTGCTGTTGAGCGGCGCCAAGACCGACCGGTGCCTGGTGCCGATGCCGCTGCGTCGGCGCGCCTCGATCGACTCCCCTGCACCTCAATGATCACGCCGGCAGGGGGCCCGTAGCGCTAAACCGATTCACTTGGTAGCTTTTCGCCATGCTGCGCCTCGAGGACCACTGGGTGTGGGACAGCTGGCACGTCCAGGACGACGGCGGGCTGCGCCATGTCTTCTTCCTGCGGGCCTCACGCGCCCTGATCGACCCGGACCGCCGCCACCTCCGGGCGAGCATCGGACACGCGGTCTCCACGGACCTGCGATCCTGGCGCCTGGTGGCGGATGCGCTCGTCCCGGCCGACTCGCCGAGCTGGGACGACCTGGCGACCTGGACAGGCAGCGTCGTCCGTGGGCCCGATGATCGCTGGTACCTCTTCTACACGGGAGTCAGCCGCGCGGAACAGGGCTTGGTGCAACGCATCGGCCTCGCGATCTCGGACGACCTGCTGGTCTGGCGACGGTACGGGGCGGGACCGCTGGTCGAGCCCGATCCTCGGTGGTACGAGACGCTCGACCTCACGGCGTGGTACGAGCAGGCCTGGCGCGACCCGTGGGTCTACGCCGACCCGTCCGGAGACGGCTGGCACATGCTCATCACGGCTCGCAGCAACACCGGCCCCGCGGCGGAACGGGGCGTCATCGGTCACGCCCGCTCCGCCGACCTGCTCACGTGGACCGTGGAGCCGCCGCTGAGCGAGCCGGCCGGTTTCGGGCACCTGGAGGTTCCGCAAGTGGCCGTCGTCGACGGCCAGCCGCTGCTGCTCTTCTGCACCAACGCGGTCGCGCCGCACCGGGGCTCCGACGAACGGAACTGGTTTGTCGCCGGGCCGACGCTCAATGGTCCCTGGGATGTCGCCGCGGCCCGACCGTTCCCCCATCCCCACCTGTACGCGCCGAGGCTAGTGGCCGACATCGATGGCACGCCGGCTCTCATCGGGTTTGTCGACTATGTGGACGGATCGTTTGCCGGCGAGCTGACCGACCCGATCCGGGTCCGCTACGATCCAGCGGCTGGCCTGGTCGTCGCACCGGACGAACTCGGACTGGTAGAGGCGGCATTGGACGACGCCGGCACCGTGTGACCCGGTCCGGTTCGGCGGCGGCAACCATGAGTCGCGGCCGAGAGTCAACCAGTCCGTGGTGATCGACGTCCATCACGGGCAAGAATTGACCAATACGCCCGCGCCGCAGGCGCTCCGGACACAAGAGCGGGCGCGACCGATGCCTACATCGTGATCGCAAACGTTGATTTTGTCAAGCAATTGACGATCACGTCGTCGTCCTATCTCGACGATCAGCGTGGGCCCCAGTGACCAATCGGCCACCGCCCCACTGGCGCAGTGGACACCCGGGACGGACCGCGGGCGGGCGTGCCACCCACGAGGTGCGGCCCGGCGTTCGGGACGTCATTCAACTCATTCGTGACGGGCGTCAGGTTCTTCTTGACATTCTGTGTTGCGTGACTGACCATGGCCAACACGGTGACGTCGACCACACCGAGCGAAGCGCACCACAGCAGGGCCGGCAGTGTCCGCCGCGCTTAACCTTCACAAGTCCCAGAAGGGGCCTCACCCATGAAGAAGACCCTTGCCCTCGGGGTGATCGCAAGCCTCGCGATTGCCCTGTCCGGATGTACGGATTCCGACGCGACTCCCACACCTAGTTCGACCGACAGCAATCTTCGCCCCGTCCGCGTCGCCGCCCTTCCCATCACCGAAACTGCCGCGCTCTGGGGCGGTATCGCGGCGGGCATCTTCGAGCGTCACGGCCTCGCGGTCGAGGTGCTGCCCGCCCAGGGTGGCGCCTACGCCATCCCGGCGATGATCAACGGCGACATCGAGTTCGCCGTCGGGCAGCCGTTCGGCCCATTCCGCGCCGATCTGCAGGATCTGGGCGTGGTAATGGTAGGTAACTATGCGTCGTCGTACGCCGACGGCGAGGACATCAACGCGGTCGTGGCGTCCGCCGCCTCCGGCATCACCCGGCCGGCCGAGTTGGCGGGGCGCAAGGTGTCGGTCAACAGTCTCGGCGCCGCCGGCGACGTGACGATCATGGCCGCCGTCGAGGCGGACGGCGGCGACCCGTCCACCATCGAGTTCGTGGA
>JADGGF010000243.1 GCA_019690055.1 Micromonosporaceae bacterium | reverse complement strand
AACCCGGGCTGTGCCCGGCGAGCGATCATGGATGCGGCGGGCATCGACAAGGCCCGGCTGGCCGCGCACGTCGGTTTCCCCAGCCAGTTCGGGCAGTCTCAGTTCGCGCTTGCCCGGGGCAACGCCTTCGAGGCTCAGGTCAAGGCCGACGGCTGCGCGGAGCTGCTGACGCTGCTCCGGGAACGACTCGGCCTGACCCTTCCTGAGGTCGCCTATACCGATCTCAACGAGGTGGGCGGCAACGACGAGCCCGGTCTGCGCCATCGGCAGACCCAGCGGCTGCTGACCCGCACCGACGACCCGGGCACTCTATTTGATCATCCGTTGCTGCGCCTGCCCGTGGGCGGCCGGCAGGTGTACCTCGAACCGGATCTGATCGCCTTTCAGTGGAAGGGTCAGTACCACGTTATCGAGATCAAGTCGTTCCCGGTGATCGATGGCCAGGCCGACGCGGACAAGGTGGCGGCCGCCGCGATCCAGAGCGCGGTCTACGTCTACGCCATGCGGGAGATGCTCGCCACGGCTGGAGTCTCGCCGACCGTCGTGTCGGACAACGTGATTCTCGTCTGCCCGAAGGACTTCAGCAACCAGCCCGTCGCCACGTTCGTGGATGTTCGCAAGCAGCTCACGGTTCTGCGGCGCCAGCTCTCCCGCCTCACTCGTATCGATGAGCTTCTGGAGCTGCTGCCGGAGAACCTGTCGCTGTCGCTCGACCGTGACCCGGAGGAGGTCATCTTCGACCTCGGCTGCATCGAGGCCCGTTACATGCCGGAGTGCCTGGAGACCTGTGAGCTGGCCCGGTTCTGCCGCGACGAGGCCAAGGGGAGCACGTACGTGATGGGCCGCGCGGTCTGCGAGGACCTCGGGGGCATCCAGACCGTCGAGGGAGTGCTCGCCCTCGCCCGCGGTGAGCAGGATCCGGCGCCGGATCAGGCGGAGGCGGCAACCCTGATCCGGCAGGCGTGGGCCATTCGCGCCGAGTGCCTGCGGAGTGTCGCATGAGCATCATGACGTCCCTGGCCCGCGTCCAGGCCTACCAGGAGGAGCGCGCTGTCCTGCTCGTCACCCGTCGACACGTACATGTCAGCGACCGGCCGCTGGTCTTCGTGCCGCTGTCCCTGGCGGGCGAGGCCAACGCGCCGTTGGCCTGTCTGGTCGGGTCCACGCCCCAGTCACCGACGCTGCTCGTCGTGCCGCAGCCGCGCAACCGGGACCTTCGGTTCCGGTTCGCCGAGTCGCTGGCCGACATCATTCTGGGATACATCGACACCTTCACGGTGTCGATGGAGCAGGACCGCGACCAGAACGTGTTCACCGACGCACCCCAGCTCGTGGTCGCCAACCCGTCGGCGGCGGCGTTCACCCGGCTGCTCGGCCGGTCGACACGGCTCCGCCGCCCGGACGGACCATACGCCGTCGCACCCTCGGTGCCACTGCTCGGCCGGTGGCTCACCTACTTCGCCGAACAGACCGAGCGACCGGGCTCGGCCGCCATGCTTGTCATGACGACCGTTCTGGCCCAGCATTGGGCCACCGGTCAGAGCGCGCTCGAGGACCTGAACCTGGCTGCGCTGCTGGGGTGGATCGATCCGTGGGACCAGCTGACCGGCGCGCAGGCGGCCGCCGAGGCGGAGGATCCGGTGCGGTGGCCGCCGGCGGGCCCGGCCACGGACCCGACGTTCGACAACGAAGTGCTGGCGCCCCTCATCCGCTCGTACGACCTCGCCACCGACGACGCCGGTCGCGCCCGCGCCGTCGCGGCCCTGGAGCGGGCCCTACAAGGCCAGATGGAACCGACGTGGCGCCTGCTGTGGCGGGCGATCGAGCTGCTGCGGAGCCTGCCCGCTGGGTCCACGGTGGAGCATCGGTGGCGACGCGACCGCCATCAGTTCACCCGCCAGGTCGAGTACTGGCGCGACGGTGGTCCGCCGCAGCCCCGACGGGACCACGCGGTCGCGGCGGCGCAGCGGCTGCACTGGCTCGAGCGGGAGCTCGACGAGTACACAGTGGACCGAGCCTTCGACGACGAGCTCGTCATGGCCGAGTTCCGGCTGAGCGGTGAGGCCTTCGTCGGCCGGGTGACGCGGCGCGACCCGACCCGCCTGGACACGTCGGGCCGACGCCGCCGGTTGCGGCCGCACATTGTCGTGGCGACGACCGATCCGGTGCGGCTCGAGGTGGGAGAGACCGTACGGTCAGCGGCGCGACCGAGCCAGACCGCCCGCATCGTCGCCCTGTCGACTCCCGCCCCAGCCGATCAGGCGGACGCTGGCGAGCCCACCGACGCCGGCCCGATCGTCGAGGTGACGCTCGAGCTGTCCGGCGGCATGGGCCGGTCGCTCACGCCCGAGCCGGGCTCGGTGCCCGAGCTGGGCGAGCGGCTCTGCTACTCCTCACTCGTCCGCGAGCCGCCGCGGCCCGTGCCGTTCCCGAGCCGGGAGCAGACCCCGTGGACGCACGGCGGGCCGCCGGAGGAGTACGTGCCGACCGACGAGGACGCGGGGGAGGACTGGTCATGACCGTCGATACGTCGACCGGCGGCCGCGTACCGGCGCAACGGGAAGGCGACCCGTCGGCGGAGGCTGAGCGGACTGTCCTTGCCGTGCTCGCGGACCTCCGAGCAGGCGCCGCGCGTGGCGTGGTTGTTGACTCGCCGCCGGGTGCGGGAAAGTCCACATTGGTGGTCCGCGCCGCCCGGGAACTCGCCGGGGCGGGGGAGCCCGTCATGCTGGTCGCCCAGACGAACGAACAGGTCGACGACCTGGTGGATCGGCTCGCCACCGCCGACCCCAACCTGCTGGTGGGGCGGCTGGCCCCCGAGGACTATCGGCCGCCTTCCCGCGTCCAGACCCACGGCAACGTCCGGGTCGGCGCCAAGGTGGCCGACCTGGGCTCGGTTGCGGTCATTGCGTCGACCTCCGCCAAATGGTCGTTTGTCGACGGGCAGACCTGGCGGTGGGCGATCATCGACGAGGCGTACCAGATGCGGTCGGACATGCTGCTACGCGTCGCGCCCCGCTTCGAGCGGGCCCTGTTCGTCGGTGATCCGGGCCAGCTCGACCCGTTCTCGACGATCGAGATTCCCCGGTGGACGGGCCTGACGTGGGACCCGATGCAGAACGCGGTCAGCGTGCTGCTGGCCCACAACCCGGATGTCGCCCAGCATCGCCTGCCCGTGTCCTGGCGTCTGCCGCCCTGCGCCGCGCCGGTCGTATCGGCGGCCTTCTACCCGTTCACGCCGTTCGTCGCCGGCACGGCGCCCGGTGAGCGTCGCCTGGGTTTCACCACCCGAGGGTTTGGCGGTGGAGCGGTGGACCGGGCGTTGGAGACAGCGGTCGAGACGGGCTGGGCACTGTACGAGTTGCCGGCGCGCCACACCGTCCGTACGGACTCCGAAGCCGTGGCCGCCTGCTGCGCCCTGGCGTTGCGGTTGTTGGAACGGGGAGCCGTGGCCTACTCGCCGGACCGGTCGCCGACGGGCGATCCCGTCACGCCGAGTCGCATCGCGATCGGGACCGCGCACCGGGATCAGGCGGCCGCGATCCGGTCCGCCCTCGCCGGTCGCGCCCCGGGCATCACGGTAGATACGGCCAACCGGCTGCAGGGTCGGGAGTACGACGTCGCGATCGTGCTGCATCCCCTGTCCGGGCGCCTCGACGCCACCGCCTTCCACCTGGAGACCGGCCGGCTCTGTGTCCTGACCTCCCGGCACCGGCACGCGTGCATCGTCGTGGCCCGGGCCGGTATCCAGGAACTCCTCGACGCCCACCCCTCGACCGAGCCCGTTCACCTCAACGTCCCGGTCAAGTTTCCCGATGGGTGGGAGGCGAACCAGTCCATCCTCACCCACCTGACCCAGTACAAGGTCCGGGCGTCATGAGCGTCCGTCACCGGCGACCATCGGCAACCGGCCGATGCCTACCGATCGCACAGTCCACCCGAACGCGAAACCCGGTCCCGCAGTCGTCCGGCTGGGAACCGGGTCCACTTCCCCCAGCTAGGGCTAGGAGCTACGACGAGCGTACGACGGGCTCTGTCCGTCCGGATATCGCTTTTCGATAACCGCCGACGGGAGAGCCAGCGGGCATCCGCCATTACGACCGACACGGGAGAGTATGTGGCGACATTCGATGAGTTCTTTGAGCGGGCCACTGGAGCCAAGCCGTACGGGTACCAGCGGCGGCTGGCCGAGAAGGGGTTGCCGCCGGTGCTGAACGCTCCGACGGGGACGGGGAAGACCGCCGGGGTGATCCTCGCCTGGTTGTGGAGACGGCTGCACCTGCCTGACGCCGAGAGAAAGGCGATCCCCCGTCGGCTGATCTTCGCGTTACCCCAGCGGACGCTCGTAGAGCAGACAACCCGGGAGGCGGCCAAGTGGCTGGCCAATCTCGGCCTCACCGACCAAGTGGCCCTGCACGTCGTCATGGGCGGCGAGGGGAAGACGCAGGGCGAGTGGCGGATCCGCATGGACAAGCCGGCGATCGTCATCGGTACGGTCGACTCGCTGGTATCCAAAGCCCTCAACCGCGGCTACGGCATCTCCCGCGCGCTGTACCCGATCGACTTCGCCCTCGTCACCAACGGTGCCCAGTGGGTGATCGACGAGATCCAACTGTGCCCCGAGTCGACCACGACCCTGCGGCAGCTCGCCGCCTTCGCCGATGCGAGCCGGGACAGGTCCTGGCGTACGGCCGAGCCGTTCGCGCTGACCTGCATGTCCGCGACCGTCTCACCGACGCTCCTGGCCACAGTGGACAACCCGCTGCCCGAAGACCACGAGACCGTACGGATCGAACCCGGTGACAGGGTGGGAGCACTCGCCCAGCGGCTCGACGCCTCCCGGGTGGTGCGCCGGCTTGCTGTGGAGCCGGGCGACGTCAAGCGACTGGCCGAGGCGATCCGGCAACGCCATCGTCCCGGCACTCTCACGCTGGTCGTGGTGAACACGGTGCGGTCGGCCCGCGCGCTCTACCAGGAGCTGCGGAAGGCGGCACCCCCCTGCACGCTGCTGCACTCCCGGTTCCGAGGCATCGATCGGGAGACGTTGATGGACGGTGTGTTGGCCGAGCCGGGGCCGGCGGGGCGCATCGTCGTCTCCACCCAGGTGGTCGAGGCCGGCGTGGACATCAACGCGGCCGTTCTCGTCACCGAGGCGGCGCCCTGGCCCTCGGTGGTGCAACGGGCCGGTCGCTGCAACCGTACGGGCACGGTCGCCGACGCCGAGCTGTGGTGGTTCCCGCCGGCGAAACCGGATCCGTACGACTCCGACGACGTCGCGGCGAGCGTGGCCGAGCTGGAGCGTCTGGAGGGTCAGGCGGTGACCGGCGAGGGGCTGTTGGCGCGCGACGTAGCGGTCAAGGACCCGGTGCTGAGCGTGCTCCGCTGGCCGGATCTGCTCGCCCTCTTCGACACGGCCCAGGATCTCAACGGGGGCGACGTCGACGTGTCGCCGTACGTCCGCGACGCCGAGGATCTCGACGTCCAGCTCGCCTGGGCGCGCTGGGACGCGGTCGACGACCATGGCCGGCCGCCGGACCGGGCCAAGCCGCCGGAGGCGCGCTACCGCTGCCGCGTCCCGCTCGGCGAGGTGCGGACGTTGGCCAGGACCAAGGCCATCTGGCGGTTCGAGCAGGGCGAGGGCGTGTGGTCGAGGGTGAGCGACGCGGCCCCGCCCCGACCCGGCGAGGTCCTCGTCATGGCCGCCACCGACGGCGGGTACGACCGCGAGATCGGCTTCGATCCGTCGGTCAAGGCCGCAGTGCCCGAGCCACCGGAGCTTCCGCTGCGTCCAGATCGGACGGCTGACACCGACCCGACCACCGCTACCGACCCGGGCACCGCTACCGACCCGGCCACCGGCGCGGAGGATGCCTACGCCCAGGACGAGGCGAGCCTGGCCCAGCCTGAGTGGATCACGCTGCAGCAGCATAGCGACGACACCCGCGTCGAGGCGGCCGCGCTGCTGGCGGCCCTCCAGACCGACCTGCCCGATCCGCTGGCCCAGGCCGTCGTCACCGCCGCCCACGTTCACGACGTCGGCAAGTGCCATCCGATCTGGCAGGACGCGCTGTGCCGGCTGGCGAATGATGACGAGCGCGACCGCATCCAGGCCGGCCGACCCTGGGCCAAGTCCGCGTCCCCAAAGGACCTCCAGTTCGAGGGGGGCGTGAAGTTCCGGCACGAGCTGGCCTCGCTGCTGTTGCTCGACGGTCCGCTGCGCCCCCTGCTCGACCGGGTCGAGGAGGCGGACCTGGTGCGGTACCTGGTGCTGGCGCACCACGGCAAGCTGCGGGTGCAGGTCCGGGGGATCGACGATGTCGATGAAAAGGTGCTGCTCGGGCTGGAACACGGTGCGGAGGTGCCCGTGCCGGCGCTGCTCGGCCAACCGGAGGGCACGCTGGTCATCGATCTCGAGCAGTTCATCCCGGGCAGCGACCGGTCGTGGACACGCACCGTGCTCCGGCTGCGGGACCGATTCGGACCATTCGTCCTCGCCTATCTGGAGACGCTGGTCCGGATGGCCGACTGGCGGGCCAGCGAGGCGCCCGGGGCGTCGCTGACGGCAGCGAAGGAGGGGAAGTGACCAAGCACGTCCTCGGCGGCATCCGACCCGACCCGCTCGCGTCCTACCTGGCCGGGCTCGGCGTGATCCGCGTTGTCGGGGATCAGGCCGACCTCGAGATCAGCGCGTGGTGGGATGACGCTGGGCTGGTCATCGAGACCACTGTGGACGACCTGGCCGGCTGGCTGGCCGAGACGTTCGTCCCTACGCCGGTGTTACGGGCCTGGAACC
>JADGGF010000242.1 GCA_019690055.1 Micromonosporaceae bacterium | reverse complement strand
GGGTGGCCGCGCTCTGGCCGTGGTCGGGCGGGGCGTCGGGAACTCGTTCGGCGGCCTCGACGGCGTCCTCCGGCTCGGGTGGGCGCCGCCGACGGCTGCGGGCCCGCCCCCGCCCGGTACCTGACCGGTGGCGCGGCCCGGTCCACGGGGACTCCTCCGGAGTGGGCCCGACGGCGGGTCGCTCGTCATCGCCCATGGGAGATCACCCTGCGTCGGCGGGCGCCGTCGGGCGCGAAGGAGACGTCATGGTCTGGCCGACCCGCTTGACGAGCATGGCCATCTCGTAAGCGATGAGCCCGATGTCGGACGCGGCGTCGGCGAGGACCGCGAGGCAGGCGCCTTCGCCAGCGGCCGTGACGAAGAGGAAGGCACCCTCCATCTCCACGATGGTCTGGCGGACCGCCCCGGCGTGGAAATGCCGGCTGGCCCCTCGGGCGAGGCTGGAGAAGCCGGACGCGATCGCGGACATGTGCTCGGCGTCGGCTTCACTGATGTTCGATGACGCGGCGACGAGGAGACCGTCGACGGAGAGCACGATCGCCTGGCGGGCGGTCGGCACCCGTTCGATGAGGTCATCGAGCAGCCAGCCGAGCCCTTCGGGGGCCTGGGTCGTCATGTCGCCTCCGTCGCCTCGCCATCCGCATCGTCGCCGGCTTGCCGGCGTCAGCCGGCCCGGTCGCCGTCTCCGGCGTCCGAGGCCTGTGCACCAGACTGCTCCCCGCCGTCAAGGCCGCCCGGCGCGGTCGCCCGGGCCGGCTGGTCGCCGCCGACCGATTCGGCGGCAGGCACCCCGGAGTCTGTGGCCGTACGGTCACCGGCACCGGGAGCGTCGTTGGCCCGGCCCGGCGCACCCGCCTCCGCCGCCTCCCGGCCGCGGGCCAACCCTGCCTGGAATGACGACATCATCGCCCGAATCTGCTCGGGCGAGCGAGCACCGTCCGGTTGTGTCGCGGTCGGATTTTCGGTCGCCGGCCACGTTCGTCCGAAATCATCCGGTTCGGCGGTGTGGCGCGGGGCGTCGCGGCGCCGGATCCGTCGCGGCAGGTCATCGGGGCCCTCCGGATCGATGACGTCGCGCCGGGTGTGCCGGCCCAGCGGCTGCCCGGTCGTGGCCACGATGACGTCCCCGGAGGGTCGGTCGTCGGCCGGCCCGGCGCCGGCGGCCCGGTCCGCCTGGGGCCGACGAGACGGCAACGGGCCGCCCTGAGCCGGCACCGGGGTGAAGCCGGCGGCCGAGCGGGGCGCCGTCGGCGAGGCCGAGGACAGTGGCACCAGTCCGACCGGCGTCGCCTCGATCGCGGCCGCCGATCGCTCGGCCCGTCGGGTCGAGGCCGGGCTCCCGTCGGATGCTCCGGCCGGCAGCGCCGGCTGCTCCCCGGGCCGCGCCAGCAGGGCGGTGGGCAGGAGCACGACCGCCGTCGTGCCCCCGTAGGCGGACCGGCGGAGCTGCACCTGGATGCCGTGCCGGCTGGCGAGCCGGGCGACCACGAAGAGGCCGAGCTGACCGCCGGCCCCCGGGTCACTCAGTTCGGCGCCGGAACTCGGGGATCCTGTGTCGGCTCGGCGGCTGGCGAATTCCGCAAAGGCCGGCGGATCGGTCAGTCGGGCGTTGAGCTGCTCGAGGGTCGCCGGCGGGATGCCGATACCGCGGTCCTCGATCTCCACGGCGACGCCGTGCGTCACCGGCTCGGCCCCGACCGTCACCTTGGTCGAGGGGGGTGAGAACGCGGTCGCGTTCTCGATCAGCTCGGCCAACAGGTGGATGACGTCACCGACGGCGCGGCCGGTCACCGCGACATCGGGTACGGGCCGTACGGTCACCCGCGCGTAGTCCTCGACCTCGCTCACCGCGCCGCGCAGCACGTCCACCAGCGGCACCGGCAGCCGCCAGCCCCGGGCCGGCGCGGCCCCGGCGAGGATCACCAGGTCCTCGGCATGGCGGCGCATCCGGGTGGCCAGGTGGTCGACCCGGAACAGGTCCTCCAGCTCGACCGGGTCCTCGGTGCGCCGCTCCATGGCGTCGAGAATCGCCAATTGTCGATGGAGCAGGGTCTGGCTGCGGCGGGCGATGTTGAGGAACACCTCGTTCACCCCCCGGCGCAGGTCGGCCTCGGCGACCGCGGCGCCCACCGCCTCGCGCTGCAGCGCGTTGAAGGCACGCCCCACCTGGCCGATCTCGTCGGCGCCGTAGGGCAGCGGGGGCGCCTCCGCCTCGACGTCGACCCGCTCACCGGCCCGCAGCCGCGCCACCACGCCGGGAATCCGGTCGATGGCCAGCTCGAGAGCCGCCTGGCGGAGCCCGGCGAGGCGTCGCAGCACACTGCGGGCGACGCGCAGCGAGCCGATAGCCGTCATTACCAGCGCGATCACACCGATCGCCCCGGTCACGACGATCCGGACGATGATGAACACGGCCTGCGGCTGGCTGCGCTCCACGAGCCGGTCGGCCGCAGCGAGCTCGAATTCGCGCAGGTCGGCGGTGACCTGGTCGTACGCGTCCCGCCACGTCGCGGCGTCGATCGGCACCGGCTGCCCGACCCGGGCCTCGATGACGAGTCGGTCCTCCAGGGCGGTCAGCACCGCGGCCGGCTCGCGGTCGGCGAGGTCCTCGTAGGCGTCGCGGTCGGCAGGGTGCAGGTCGACCAGGGCCAGCGCCACCTGGTGTCGCCGCGCTCCGATGAGCTGCACGATCTGGCTTACATCGACAGAAGTGAATGCTCCGGACTCCGTCGCGCCGGTGAGGACCGCATCCTGGCGGGCCAGCAGCTCCCGGGCCTCGGCCAGGTCCACCAACGCGTGCGCTTCCCGCTGGAGATCCTCTGTGGACGGTCGGACGAGGGACCGAACAAGGGCCAGCCCGGCCTCGACCATCTCGGTGTACCGCAGCAGGGCTCCGGACCGTTCGATGCTTCCGTCCTCGACCGCTCCGCGCACCGACGGCAGCGTCGACACGTGCAGCAGGAACTCGTCGAGGCGCACCGCCCCGGCCGAGGTCAGCGCCGACCGGGCCCGACTCGTGTTCGCGCTGGCCCGGAACTCGGCCACGGCCTGGTCGGTCCGCTGGTACTGCTCCGCCAGCGCATCGGCGCCGTACTCCTCCGACGCCCGATCCTTGGACGCCAGGTAGCCGACGGCGAGCTTGCGCTCCTCCTGCAACGCGGCGATGAGCGTCTGCGCCGGCCGACCCACCGCGTCGACGCTGTCACGCGCGTCGAGCAGGGCGAGGCCGGGCGCGAGCGTGACCCAGGTGGCGACCACCCACAGCACGACCATCGCCACGACCGGCACGGCCAGGACCGCGACGAGCTTGCTGCGGATCGACCAGGTGCTGGTGAGCGCGAGGTGTGGCGGCGCGGCGTCTCGCGGGTCCAGCCGGGGCCTGATGGCTTCGGTCGGGTGGTCGCCGACCGCGTCTGGCTCGCGCATGACACCTCGCACGACTTGTGGACAGACCCCCGGCAGTGTATTCCGCGCCTCCACCCGGTCAGGACCCCGCGCCGGGGGCGGCGCGGACCGCCCACCTGCCATCCGCCAGACTTACTGTCCGGGTCGGTATGAACGCGGTCACGCCAGGTGACCACCTGGCTCGGGGCGAGTAGCCGCCGACCGTACCCTCCGGCTGAGGGGCTCCTGAGACTGCTGCTGCGCCCGGCGGTTTCCGGAAACAGTCGTGCGGCACACTGAACCGCCCGCTGGTCTGGCGACCCGTGGCCAATTCCGCGCAGCTCGCCGGAGCGGAATCTGCGAGCACTGTGCCGCGTACGCCGAGGAGGGCCGCGTACGCCGAGGGAGGGAGTACGGGGATGACCCGACTGACGAGGCTGAGCCTGCACCACCGCGGACTGGCCGCGTTGATCGCGGTCCTCGTCGCGGTCTTCGGGCTGGTGACCGTTCCCCGGCTCAAGCAGCAGCTGTTCCCCTCCCTCACCTTCCCGGCCGCCGTGGTCGTCGCCTCCCAGCCGGGGGCCTCCCCCGAGGTCGTCGAGCGGCAGGTCACCATCCCGATCGAACAGAGCGTGCGCGGCATCGCCGGCCTGGAGTCGGTCACGTCGACCTCCCGCGAAGGGTCGGCGTTGGTGCTGCTCCTGTTCGAGTTCGGTACGGACATCGACGACGCGGTCGACACGGTGCAGGACGCGGTGAACCGCGTCGAGTCGCAGCTGCCCGACGGCGTGGACCCGCAGGTGATCGCGGGCAGCACCGACATCGTGCCCGCCGTCGTGCTCGCGGCCAGCTCCGACGAGGACGAGGAGGTCTTCGCCGAGAAGCTGCGCCGCACCGTCCTGCCGGAGATCGCCAGCATCGATGGCGTGCGGGAGGCGGCGCTCAGCGGCGACCGCGCTCGGGAGGTCGTCATCACGCCGAACCTGCTCGAGGTGGCCCGTACGGGGGTGGATCTCACGTCGCTGGCCACGGTGCTGCGGGCCAACGGCGTCGTCGTGCCGGCGGGCACGCTCACGGAGGGGGACCGGTCCCTGGCCGTGCAGGTCGGCTCGCCGCTGACCACAGTGGACGAGATTCGCGACCTGCGGCTGCCGCTGGCCACGGGCGGGACGGTCCGGCTCGGTGACGTCGCCTCGGTCGAGTCCCGTCTGGCCGCCCCGACGAGCATCACCCGGACCAACGGCCGGCCCAGCCTCGGTATCGCCGTGACCGCGTCGCCGGACGGCAACTCGGTCGCCATCTCCCGCCAGATCAAAGAGCGCCTGCCGGAGCTGACGGCCGCGCTCGGCAACGGTGCGCAGCTGGTCCCCGTCTTCGATCAGGCGCCGTTCGTCGAGCAGGCGGTCCACGGGCTGACCACCGAGGGGGCGCTCGGCCTGGCGATGGCGGTGCTCGTGATCCTCGTGTTCCTGCTCTCGGTCCGGTCGACGCTGGTGACCGCGGTCTCCATCCCGCTGTCGGTCCTGATCGCGCTGATCGGGCTGTGGCTCGGCGACCATTCGCTCAACATCCTCACCCTGGGCGCGCTGACCATCGCGGTCGGTCGGGTCGTCGACGACTCCATCGTGGTATTGGAGAACATCAAGCGACACCTCAGCTACGGCGAACAGCGCCAGGCGGCGATCCTGGCTGCCGTCCGCGAGGTCGCCGGGGCGGTGACCGCCTCGACGCTGACCACGGTGGCCGTCTTCGCGCCGATCGCCCTGGTGGGTGGCCTGGTCGGCGAGCTGTTCACCCCGTTCGCGCTCACCGTGACGGTCGCGCTGGCCGCCTCCCTGCTGGTCTCGCTCACGATCGTGCCGGTGCTCGCCTACTGGTTCCTCAAGCCGGCCGGGGACGGTCGCGACGCCGAGGCGGTCCGGCGGGAGGCCGAGGAGCGCGAGCTGCGCAACCCGCTGCAGCGCGTATACGTGCCGATTGTTCGATGGGCGACGACGCGCCGGGTGGTCACGGTCCTGTCGGCCGTCGTGGTGTTCGTCGTCACCGGTTGCCTCGGCGGACTGCTGAAGACCAACTTCTTCGACCAGTCGGGGCAGACCACCCTGACGATCACCCAGACCCTGCCGGTGGGCACGAGCATGGCGGCCACCGATGAGGCCGCGCGACAGGTCGAGGACGTGCTGGCGCGCACGGACGGGATCGCGGCGTACCAGGTGACGATCGGGGCGGCCAGCGGCTTCAACCTCGGGGGCGGTGGGAGCAACATCGCCACCTTCTCCGTCAGCCTCGTCGACGCGGAGGACGGGGTGGCGCTGCAGGAGAAGCTGCGGGCGGAGCTGTCCGCGCTGCCCGACATCGGGCAGATCACGGTCGAGGCCGGCGAGGGCGGCTTCTCGGCGAGCCGCATCGAGGTGATCGTGCGGGCCGACGACACCGAGGCCCTGGCGGCGGCCACCGAACAGGTACGCGCCGCCGTCGCGGCGACCCCCGAGATCGTCGAGGTGACCACCGACCTGGCCAGCAGCTCTCCGCGGGTGCAGGTGGAGATCGACCGGGCCGCCGCCGCCGAGCGGGGGCTGTCGGAGGCGAGCATCGGGCAGATCGTGGCCACCGCCTTCCGGGGAATGCCGCTCGGCCAGGTGACCCTGGACGGGACGGCGCAGACCGTGGTGCTGCGGCTCGGGATCGCTCCGTCCTCAGTGGACGCGGTGCGGGCGCTGCCCATCGGCCCGGGCGTGACCCTGGGGGACGTTGCGACCGTTTCCACTGTGGATGGACCGGTGCAGGTGGTCCGGGTCGACGGGGAGCGGGCGGTCACGGTGAGTGGCACGGCGACGGGGTCCAACGTCGGCGCCATCACCGCGGACCTGCAGCGCCGCCTGGCCGAGCTGGAGCTGCCGCCCGGAGCCAGCTACACCCTGGCCGGGGTCAGCGCCGACCAGTCGGAGGCGTTCGCCGACCTCGGGCTGGCCATGGCCGCCGCCGTGGCGATCGTCTTCCTCGTGATGGCGGCGACCTTCCGCAGCCTCATCCAGCCGTTGATCCTGCTGGTCTCGATCCCGTTCGCCGCCACCGGGGCGATCATCGGCCTGCTCATCACCAACACCGCTCTGGGCGTCCCGGCGCTCATCGGTATGTTGATGCTCGTCGGCATCGTGGTCACCAACGCGATCGTGCTCATGGACCTCATCAACCAGTACCGGGACGCCGGGATGGGCGTGCGGGAGGCCGTGATCGAAGGCGGTCGACGCCGGCTGCGGCCGATCCTGATGACCGCCATCGCCACGATCTTCGCCCTGCTGCCGATGGCGTTCGGCTTGACCGGCAGCGGCGGGTTCATCTCCCGGCCGCTGGCCATCGTGGTGATCGGCGGGTTGATCAGTTCGACCGCGCTCACGCTGATCCTGGTGCCGACCCTCTACACGATGGTTGAACTC
>JADGGF010000241.1 GCA_019690055.1 Micromonosporaceae bacterium | reverse complement strand
GCGCCGCGGTGGACGTTCACCCAGGTGCGGCGGGCGGCGATCGCCTTCGGCCGGGAAGTCGCGCGGCGCCGCCCCGACAAGGCGACCATCAACTGGTGGAAGGAGGAGCGGGGCGAGCGGGTCTTCATCGACTACAACCAGATGGCGCGGGACCGGACGATCGCCTGCGCCTACTCGCTGCGGGCCCGGGCCAACGCGACCGTCTCCACCCCGGTCACCTGGGATGAGCTGACCCGCATCGATCCCGACGACTTCACGCTCGCCACCGTGCAGGAGCGGTTCGCCCGCATCGGCGACCCGCACGCCGCCATCGACGACGTTCACCACGACATCACGCCGCTGCTGGAGTGGGCGGAACGGGACGAGCAGCGGGGTGAGGGCGACCTGCCCTACCCGCCGGACCACCCGAAGATGGCCGGCGAGCCGCCGCGCGTGCAGCCGTCCCGGATGAATCGGGCGAACTGGGACGAGGACGGCCGCCGGCGTCGCTGAGCCCCGCCGTCGCGCGGTCCGCCCAGTGTCAGGAAGGACGCCCTCCTGGTCATCAGGCGTCAAGAGGGACGCCTTCCTGGTCATCAGGCGTCAAGAGGGACGCCTTCCTAGGCACCGGGCGTCAGGAGGGACGCCTTCCTGACAGCGGGCCGGCCGGTGGCGCGGGTGCGGTAGAAAGGCGGAATGCAGGCCGCAGCGGTACCGGATCCCCTCGCCACGCCGGCCCGGATCGCCTTCGCCGGCGACTGGCACGCGAACACCCGCTGGGGGATCGCCGCGATCCAGTACGCGGCGGATCTGGGCGCCGATGTCATCGTCCAGCTCGGCGACTTCGGCTACGAGTTCCGGGCCGCCTTCCTCGACGGACTCGATCGCGCGCTGACCCGCACCGGCCTGCGCCTGCTCTTCGTCGACGGCAACCACGAGGACTTCCCGGTCCTGCTGCGCTACCCCGTCCGGCCGAACGGTCTGCGCCAGCTCAGCGACCGGATCTGGCACCTGCCGCGGGGCTTTCGCTGGGTGTGGGGCCGCGTCCGGTGGCTCGCCCTCGGCGGGGCCCATTCGGTCGACCGCCCGTGGCGCGAGCCCGGCACGTCCTGGTGGCGCGAGGAGACGATTACTGATCTCGATATCCAGCGGTCGGTCACGGGCGGGCCGGTCGACGTCATGGTGTCCCACGACTGTCCGTCCGGAGTGGACATACCCGGGTTGGCGGAGTCGGCCCACCTGTGGCCGGCGGAGGAGATCGTCGCGGCCGAGGCGCACCGGTCGCGCATGCGCATCGTGGTCGATGCCGTCCGACCCCGCGCGATCTGGCACGGACACTTCCACCGGCAGTACTCGACGGCGGCCGATCTCGGCTACGGACCGGTGGCCGTGCACGGGCTCGACTGCGACGGGTCCACATTGGACCAAAACGTCACGGTGGTCGCGCTCGACGACATCCCCGTGGCGCCCGACGACTTCGCCGAGTCGGCGTCACGGAGCGAGTCAGGTCCGAGAAACGAGTCGACGTCGAGAAACGAGTCGGGGCCCAGAAACACGGTGGCGACCGGCTGACCGTTTCCGGTACGGTCGGTATCGCCGGCCCGGTGCGAAGGTAGACGGGTACTTCGAGGTCTGTTAAACCCCGGAAGCCCCATCACGGCTGGGGCCCCGGATGCCAGCGTGTCCTCGGGCCGGCTTGAGGATGCCCGGTGCGCAGATGCCGGCTACTTCGACGTAATCGACGAGGTCGTAGGTTCGAGTCCTGCCCGCCCCACCGTCGTGGGGGCGGTAGCTCAGTGGTTAGAGCACGGTTGGGCCGTCATCGACTCTGATCTCGGGCATCCTCCAATACCAGTACCGAGAGATACCGCGGTACCAGTAATCTGAATGTCCACAGTGGACTAAAGAATTCGTTCGCCACCCCCGTCAGTGTCAGCGTATGGTTATGCGGCAACGATGCCCGGTGCGCAGGCATTCGGATACTTCATGGTTCGATCTGGGTTCGATTCCCGAACGGCTCTCGCGCTGTGCGAGCACGGTGCGCAGGGTCGGAAGGCCGAGGCCGCTTTTGTTCTCGGGCATCTCTGACTCGCCAGGACGACCACGATGGGAGGCGACACGACCATGGCGAAGTTCAACACGCGGTTCGCTTTCGTCGCCCGCCGGTCGCCGGTCGTCACCGGCTCGGCGCCGGCCGGCCTCACCCACGAGGGCGCGCCCGGGTTCGCCCGCGACGCCAAGAGCGAGCTGTTCCTGCTCGCCGTCGCGATGATGGTGAGCGAGGGCACGTTCTACGAGGACGCGGCGACCCGGGACGCCCGCTACGAGGCCCTCGTGACCCGGGTTGCGGTCGAGGATCCACAGTGGATGGCTCGGTTCGTGCGCTGGCTGCGCGACGGCGCCAACATGCGCTCGGCCTCCCTGGTCGCGGCGCTGCAGGCGGCCAAGGCGATGGTGGACCACGGCGTCTCCGGTTCGCGGCAGATCGTCGACTCGGCGCTGCAGCGGGCCGACGAGCCCGGTGAGGCGCTGGCCTGGTGGAGCGGACGGTACGGTCGGGCCATCCCGAAGCCGGTGAAGCGGGGCATCGCCGACGCCGTACGGCGCCTCTACACGCCGTTCGCGCTGCTGCGGTACGACACCGCCACCAAGGGGTTCCGGTTCGGCGACGTGCTCGAGCTGACCCACCCGGCCCCGGTGAGCCCGGAGCAGGGGGACCTGTTCGCGTGGGCGATCACGCGCCGGCACGACCGGTCGCAGGAGATTCCCGCCTCGCTGCCGATGGTCGTGGCCAACGCG
Organism: Micromonosporaceae bacterium; assembly: GCA_019690055.1. Lineage (GTDB taxonomy): Bacteria > Actinomycetota > Actinomycetes > Mycobacteriales > Micromonosporaceae > DATBGZ01. The sequence goes on along the minus strand of JADGGF010000241.1, from coordinate 4,054 downwards.
GAGCTGCGCCGCGCCGCGGCGGAGAACCCGCGGGTGCTGCTCGACGTCGACGCGCTGCGGGCCGCCGGCATGACCTGGGAGGACGCGCTGTCCCTGGCCGGTCCCACCGTGAACCGGGCCGCGCTGTGGACCGCGCTGATCCCGACCATGGGGTACATGGCGCTGCTGCGCAACCTGCGTGGCTTCGACGAGGCCGGGGTCCCGGACGAGGTCGCGGCCACGGTGGCGCAGCGGCTGGCCGATCCGGAGCAGGTGGCCAAGTCCCGGCAGTTCCCGTTCCGGTTCCTGGCGGCCTACCGCGCCACGCGCTCGGTGCGCTGGGCCTCGGCCCTGGAGCAGGCGCTGAACGCGTCGCTGAGCGCGGTGCCGCGGCTGCCGGGGCGGACGCTGATCCTCGTGGATCTGTCCGGCTCCATGGACGTGCCGGTCACCGGGGCGCGGTCGCGGATGTCCCGGGCGGACGCGGCGAAGGTGTTCGGCGCCGCGCTCGCGCTGCGGGCCGAGAAGCCGACGCTCGTCTGGTTCGACACGGACTCCGGCGCGGTGCGGGTGCCCCGTGGCATCGCCCTGCTCAAGCTCATCGAGTCGTTCCCGCGCCGGGGTGGCGGGACGAACACGGCAGAGGCGGTGCGCCGGTGGTACGACCGGCACGACCGGGTCGTGATCGTCACCGACGAGCAGGCGCACGACAACGGTGACCGCGACGTCACCGCCGGGGTGCCGCGCCACGTGCCGGTCTACACCTGGAACCTCGGTGGGTACCGGCTCGGCCACGCGCCGTCGGGTCTGGGTACCCGGCACACGTTCGGTGGCCTCACCGATGCGGCGTTCCAGGCGATCCCGCTCCTGGAGCGCCGCCGGGACGCCGACTGGCCGTTCTGACCCTGACCGGGGCTGACCGGCGACTGGCCAGGGTCGATACCGGTGACGACCGCGCCAGCCGGATCATGTCGCGATCCGGCTGGCGCGGTCCACGGTGGGTGGACCGTACGCCACGCCGTCCGTTCCGTGTGGACGATCGGCCTCGCCGCCGCCCGCGCTCTCAGCGGGCGGGGCAGGTCAACCCGTCGTCGGGGACGATGAGGTCGATCAGGTAGTTGTCGACCGCCCGCTGGATGCACCGCGACTCGGAGTAGGCGGTGTGTCCCTCACCCTCCCAGGTCACGACCACCCCGACGCCGAGCATGTCGGCGAGCTTCTTGGTCGACTCGTACGGCGTCGCGGGGTCGCCGGTCGTGCCGACCACGACGATCTCGGGGGCGCCGGTGGCCGGCCCGGTCGGGTAGGGGTCCTTCCCACCCGGCCACAACGCGCAGCTCAGCAGGCCGGTGGCCAGGGCGGGGCCGAACATCGGGTACTTGGTCCGCCACTGCGCCTGCAGCTGGCGGATCTCCTCGACGCTCGGGTACGTGTCCTCGTCGGCGCAGTTGATGGCGTTGAAGGCGTCGAACTGGTTGCTGCGGTATCGGCCGTTCTCGTCGCGGTCGGCGTAGGTGTCGGCCAGCAGCAGGATCCAGGTGGCGTCTCCGTTTCGGAGCTTGTCGATCGCTTGCCCCAGCACCGGCCAGAAGTCCTGCGAGTACATCGACAGGATGACTCCCCACAGCACCCACCCGGCGGTCGCCTTCCGGCCGTCGGGACCCTCGACCGGCGAGACCCGACCCCGTTCGATCTCCGCCGCGATGGCGCCGCGCGGGTTGTCGTGGATCGGGCAGGTCGCCCGGTTGGCCTGGCACCATTCGGTGAAGTTCGACAGGGCTCGCTCGAAGCCCATGGCCTGGCCCTCGGACGCGGCGATCGGGCCCGCCGTCGGGTCCACGGCGCCGTCGAGCACGAACGCGCGCACGTTGCCGGGGAAGAGCTGGGCGTAGACGGCGCCCAGCAGCGTGCCGTACGAGAAGCCGAGGTAGGTGAGCTTCTCCTCGCCGAGGGCGGCCCGGATCGCGTCCATGTCCCGGGCGGTCTGCACGGTTGAGAACAGGCGCAGGTCGTCGCCGTACTTGTTGCCGCACCCCTCGCCGATGCGCCGGTTCAGGTCGACGAACCCATCGAAGGCCGCCTGGGTGACCGGATCGGGGTCGTAGGCGAACTGCGCGTCCAGGTCGGCGTCGGAGATGCACTCGACCGGTGCGGACTTACCCACGCCCCGGGGGTCGAACGTGACCAGGGCGAATCGATCCAGCAGCTCGGTGGGCGGCAGCGCCATGTCCGCCGGTGGCTGCACGAACAGCGGCAGCCAGGTCAACCCCGAGCCACCCGGCCCGCCGGGGTTCGTGACCACCGATCCCTGCTTCTCCGCCAGGTCGCCGGTGTAGATGCGCATCACCGCGATCTCGAATGTTTCCCCGCTGTCGGGCTTGCCCCAGTCCTTGGGCACCGTCACCGTCGTGCACTCCACGGACAGGTCCCGGTCGAGCTGCGGGTTGGTTTCGCGAGCCTCCGCGAAGCAGTCCTCCCACTTCTGGCCGGCCTCGCCGTCGGGCCTCGTCGGCGTCGGCGGCTCGGGGGCGTCGGGGACGCAGCCGGTGAGGACGAGCAGCAGGGCCACGGCCGGGATAGTGACACGTCGATGCACTGAGTCCCTCCGAACTGGTGGATTCGTACGGCTGGGGCCGTCGACCGCCTCACGATACCGGCGTGGGGCACCCGGCACGGGGCAGCCGCCGTGCAGTCCCCGGGCCGGCCCACGTGCGGGCCGGCCAAGGCCGGCTCACGAGCGGGCGAGCACCTCGTCCACGTCGAAGCGCAGCGGTCGGTCGAGCTGGGCGTAGGTGCACGACTGCGGGGTGCGGTCGGGGCGCCAGCGGCGGAACTGCGCGGTGTGCCGGAACCGGTCGCCCTCCATCGCGTCGTAGCCGACCTCCACCACCAGGTCGGGCCGCAGCGGCTCCCAGCTCAGGTCCTTGCCGGCGCTCCACCGGGACAGCCCGCCCGGGATCCGCTGCCCGGCCGCCCCGGCCGCCTCGACCGCGTTGATCCACTCCATCCACGGGTGCCCGTCGCGGGCGTTCTCCCGGTACGGCGCCAGCTCGTCGAGCAGCTGTCGGCGCCGGGCCATGCTGAAGCTGGCGCACACCCCCACGTGGTGCAGCCGCCCCTGGTCGTCGTAGAGGCCCAGCAGCAGCGACCCCACGACGCCGCCCGATTTGTGCCAGCGGAACCCCGCCACCACGCAGTCGACCGTGCGGGCATGTTTGATCTTGAACATCAGCCGCTTGCCGGGCACGTAGGCGAGGTCGGCCGGCTTGGCGATCAGCCCGTCGAGCCCCGCGCCCTCGAACTCCTCGAACCAGCGCCGCGCCGTGTCCGGGTCCTGGGTGGTGGGGGTGACGTGCACGGGCGGCTTCACCGTCGCCAACTCCGCCTCCAGCCGCTCGCGGCGCCGGGCGTACGGCTGGGCGAGCAGGCTCTCGTCCCCGATCGCCAGCAGGTCGAAGGCCACGAAGTCGCAGGGCGTCTGCTCGGCGAGCAGGCGCACCCGGGAGGCGGCGGGGTGGATGCGCTGCTGCAGCAACTCGAAGTGCAGGCGGGGCGTCTGCCCCTCCGGCCGGTGGATGAGCACGATCTCGCCGTCGACCACGCAGCGGGCGGGCAGCTGCTGGCGCACCTGCGCCACGACCTCCGGGAAGTACCGGGTCATGGTCTTGCCGCCCCGGCTGAGCAGCTCGACCTCGTCGCCGTCCCGGAACACGATGGTGCGGAACCCGTCCCATTTGGGCTCGTACCGCATGCCCGGCGCGGCCGGGATCTCCGGGACGCTGGTGGCGAGCATGGGCTCCACGGGCGGCATCACGGGCAGGTCCACGCCAGCGAGTCTGCCACCCACCACCGACATCGGCCGGGGTGGCGGGTCGCCGGCGAAGGGGGCATCGATGGTCGACGCTCCGCGGTACGATCGGCCGGCCACGAGGGAAGGAATTGATCGGTGTCGCATCCGCTCCAGCCGCCCCCGGAACCGGCGGGGTTGTCGCCCGACCAGCCGCCGTCATCCGCCCCGCCGGGGCTTCCCACCCCGCCGCTGGCACCCACTACGCCGTCCGCCTGGGCGCCACCC
>JADGGF010000240.1 GCA_019690055.1 Micromonosporaceae bacterium | reverse complement strand
GGCGGGCGTTCCCCTGCTGGCGCTTATCGCCGTGCCACCGGGTGCCGGCGGGGACGCCGTCCGGGCCGGCCAGGTTCACCTGCTCGAGCACGGCCGCCGCCTCCTCGGCCACGACCCGCTCGTCGCGCGTCGAGCGCCACAGCCGCATGCTGCTGCCCCGGCGCGCCTGCACCGCCAGCCGTACGTTCTCGGCCACCGAGAGCGACCCGAACACGGCTGAGGTCTGGAACGTACGCCCCAGCCCCAACCGGGCCCGCTGGTGCGGGGAGAGCCGGGTGACGTCGCGCCCGTACACGGCGACCGTGCCGGCGGTGGGACGGCGCAGCCCGCTGATCAGGTTGAACAACGACGTCTTGCCGGCGCCGTTGGGTCCGATGACGGCGAGGAACTCACCCGGCGCCAGGTCGAGGTCCACATTGTCCACAATGGAGACCCCACCCACGCGCCAGGTGAGTCCACGCAGGGCCAGTGCGGTCACCGCGTCGCCTTCGCGGAGGAAAGCTCGGCCCGCACGGCTAGCCCTTGAACGGGGTCGGCGGCGGCGCCACGTCCTGCGGCGACAGCGTCTTGACCAGCTCGGCCTTGAGGTTGTCCCCGCTGCCGGTCAGCCGGGTCTGGAACATCGGCTGCAGCAGCGCGTGGTCGGCGGCCCGCACCTCGTAGCTGCCCTTGACGCTGTCGAACGTCCAGCCCTCCAGCGCCCCGATCATCGCCTCCACGTCATCGCCGCCCTGCTCCAGCGCGTGGACGATCATCTGGGCGGCGGTGAAGCCGTCGGGGTGGAACAGGTCGATCGGCCCGCCGATGGCGTCGGCCAGGGCGCGCGACGCCGGGGTGTCGGAGGCGCCGTCGAAGTAGTGGGCCAGGAAGTCGATGTTCGCACCGGCCGCACCGAATGTCGGCCACGACGCCCGGATGTCCAGGCCGGTCACCACGGTGGTGGCGTCCAGAACGCCCTGCTGGTCCAGGGCCTGCCACATGGCCGGTGCCGTGGTCCCGGCCCAGGCCACGAAGATCAGGTCGGCGTTGGCGGCCAGCGCCTGGGCGGCGAAGGTGGTGAACTCCTGCACGTCGGCCGGGACGAGCAGCGACTCCACCTGCGCGCCCTGCCCGCCGATCACTGCGGTGACCGCGGCCGCGTTGGCCTGGCCGAAGGCGCTGTCCTGGGCGAAGACCAGGACCTTCTTGCCGGCCGGGTTGCCCATGAAGGAGCTCGCGGTCAGCACGTCCTGGTACGACTGGCGGCCGGAGCGGAACGTGTAGCGGTTGGCTCCGGTGATGCCGTCGGTGGCGGCCGGGCCGGAGATGAACAGCACCTTGTTCTGCTCGGCGATGGGGGCCACCTGCAGGGCAACCCCGGAGGCGGTGGACCCGGCGATGATCTTGTAACCTTCACCGATCAGGTCGCGCGCCGCCGAGACCGCCTTCTCCGGGTCGCCGGCGTCATCGACCTCGGTCACCTCGATCGGGTGGTTGCCGACCTTCTTCGTGCCGTTGGTCGCATAGTCGAGGCCGGCGCGGAAGCCCTCGATGTACTGGGCGCCGTACGAGGCGAGCGCCCCGGACTGGGAGTAGATGAGGCCGACCTTGTAGGGCGTGTCGTCGCCGGTCGGGCCGTTCGCCGCCTCCTGCGGGCTGCTGCACGCGGCGACGGCCAGGGCGGCCGCGCTGGCCAGAGCGACGGCGGGGATGAGTCGTCGGAACGCGGGGGCGCGGTCGGTCCGGCGCGCGACGCGGGCCGGGATGGGGAAACGCATACCAAGATCTCCTTGGGGACAAGTTCTCCTTGCGGACAGGGCGCAGTCGCAGAGTCCGTATCCGGTGCCGTACGGCTGACCCGCGGCCGGAACACACCGGCAATCGGGCCGTCATGGTCTTGTGGGTGAAGGCTAGGGGCGGCCCGTGATGTTCGACATGTGTCCGCCGCCCACACTTGTCGGGCGGGCTATGTGTGCGGCATCCGTCAGCCCGTACGGAGGCGGTGCAGCCGGAGCGCGAGCTGGATCTCCAGGGCGCGGTCGGGGCGCTGCCACTGGTCGCCGAGCAGCGTGGCGATCCGCTCCAGGCGCTGGGTCACGGTGTTGACGTGCACATGCAGCAGCTCGGCGGCCCGGGCCGGGCTCGCGCCAGCGGCGAAGTACGACTCGAGGGTCTGGCGCAGCGCGGTGCCGCGCCGGCGGTCGTAGTCGATCACCGGGCCGATGGTTGCGGTGACAAAGGCATCGATGTCCTCCGTACCCCCGCCGAGCAGCAACCCCGCGAAGCCGAGGTCGGCGGGGGCGGCGCTGCTGCCCGCGCGGCCGAGCGCGATCAGGGCGTCGGCGCAGCGCTGGGCGGTGCCGTAGGCCGTCGCGATCTGGTCGGGGGCGAGCGCCGGACCGCCGGCACCGACGGTCACGCCGGGGGCCGCCGCCGACCCGAGGGCGGCCTTCACCTCGCGCCCCACCCGGCGGGCCAGCGCGCCCGGGTCGTCGCCGGGCAGCAGCAGCACGGTCGCGCCGTCCCGGTCCGCAGCCAGCCCGCGGTGCTCGGCGGCCTGCCCGGCGGCCCAGGTCGCGACCCGGTGCCGGGCGCCGGCCGGCGGGCGCAGCACGAGGACGGTGTTCGGCTGGGTGAGGTCCACGCCCAGCCGCCGGGCCCGCTCGTGCACCACGTCGAGGTCGGCCGCGTCCCGCCCGATCCGCCCGGAGACCAGGTCGTCGAGCAGCTCGCCGCGGACCCGGTCCTCGGCCGCGGCGGCGGCGCGCCGGGACAGCAGCAGCAGCGCGGTGACCACGGCCGCCCGCTCGAAGATGCGCACCTCGGCGTCGGAGGGCGGGCTGGCCGGCGCGAAGACCAGGCAGCACTGGCTCGCCTCGACCGGGCCGACCGCGGTCGCCCACAGCTCCCCCCGCTGCACGGTGCGGCCCAGCGCCCGCGCGGCGGCGGCCGCCTCCTCGACGGCCGGGGTGCACTCCGTCCGGACGCTGACCAGGCAGCGGCCCTCGGCGTCGAAGACCACCAGGCCGCCCCCGAGCAGCTCGGCCACGCTCGCGCCGAGGTCGTGGACGTCTCCCCCGCGCAGCACCAGCTCGGCCATGCGGTCGTGCGCCTCGGCCGCCCGCTCGACGGCCTCGGCGTGCTCCCGGCTGATCTTGTTCGCCGCCGACAGCTCGGCCAACGCGGCCCGGGTCTCCTCCAGCAGTCGAGCGTTGTCGATCGCCACCGCGGCGTGGGCGGCGAGCGAGGAGAGCAGGGCGACGTCCTCGCGGGCGAACGGCCGCGCGGTGCGGTTGGCCGCGAAGAGCACGCCGACGATGCGCGAGCCGAGCCGCATGGGCACACCGAGGATCGCGATGAGGCCCTCCTCGGCCACGGCCAGGTCGATCTCGGAGGCGTGCTGGAACCGGAGGTCGGCCGGGTAGTTGTCCGAGGCGTACGGGGTGCCGGTCTGGGCGACGAGACCGCCCAGCCCGGTGCCCATGGGCAGGCGGACCTGCTGGAACTTCGCCGACACCGAGCCGTCCGTGACCCGCATGTAGCTGTCGCCGCGCTCCTCGTCGACCAGCGTCATGTAGGCCACGTCGGTGTCGAGCAGCTTGCGGGCGCGCCGGACGATCGCCTCGAGCACGCTGTCGAGGTCGTGCAGCAGGGCGAGATCGGAGGCGGTGTCGAACAGCGCGCTCAGCTCGGCCTCGCGGCGCCGGCGCCGCTCCAGCAGCGCGCGGACCCGCAGCGCCGTGGCCCGGGCCCGCTCCAGCTCCTCGATCACCGCGGGCGGCGCCCCGGCCGTCCGGGCCTCCAGGACGGGCGCCTCGAACTCGACCGGCGACGCCTCCCGGGCCAGCAGCTCCAGGAACGCGATGACTGCCGATCCGCTCATGCCGGGCCTACCGCACCGTCGTGACCGCGGTTCGCCTCCGCACCGCGCCGTACCCCGGCTTCGTCGCCCTCACTAGTGCGCGCTCCACCCGCCGTCGATCAGGAACGAGGCGCCCGTGATGAACGACGCCTCTGGCGAGCAAAGATACGCCACCAGCTCGGCGACCTCGGCCGGCTCGATCAACCGCTTGATCGCCGCCGGCTCCAGCATGATCCGGCTGACCACCTCGTCGGGCGGGATGCCGTGGGTGCGGGCCTGCGCCTCGATCTGCTTCTCCACCAGCGCCGTACGCACGTAGGCCGGATTGATGCAGTTCGACGTCACGCCCTTGCCGGCCCCCTCCAGCGCGAGCGTCTTGGACAGGCCCTCCAGCCCGTGCTTGGCGCTGACGTAGGCCGCCTTGTAGGGCGAGGCCCGGACGCCGTGCACCGAGGAGATGTTGATGATGCGACCCCACCCGTGGGCGTACATGCGGGGCAGGCAGATCCGGGCGAGCCGGAACGGCACCACCAGCATCAGCGTGATGATGTCGGTGAACGTCTGCGGGGGAAACTCCTCGACCGGAGCGACGTACTGAAATCCGGCGTTGTTGACGAGGATGTCGGCGGCGAGGTCGAGCGACTCGAGCGCGTCAACGTCGAGCAGATCGGCCACCACGCCCCGACCGCCGATCTCCGCCGCGACCTGCCGCACGCCCGCCTCGTCGCGGTCCACGACCGTGACCGCCGCGCCCGCGCGGGCCAACCGCTGCGCACAGGCCCGGCCGATGCCGGCCGCACCGCCGGTCACCAGGGCGGTCCGCCCGTGCAGCGTCAATCCCCCGGTCATCGAACCTCCGCCTCTGCCGTGTCGGGACCGAAGCGTATGCGCCCGACCAGGGCCGAACCATGTGTGCGGCGAACACACCCGAACGGAATCCGATGTACGACGACACCATCCGGCGGTTGGGGACAGCTGCCAGGAAGGACGCCTTCTTGACGGAATTTGCCTAGGAGGGACGCCTTCCTGACGCGTGGTGTCTGGAAGGACGCCCTCTTAACGGAAAATGCCCAACAAGGACGCCTTCCTGCGCTCAGGGGAGGGCGGCGCGGGCCACGGGGAAATCGAAGTACTGGCCTGGATACGGCGGGTTCGCAAGGTCGTAGTGCCACCACTCGGCCCAGTAGTTGACGAAGCCGCCGGCCTCCATCAAGCGCCGCAGGCGCAGCCGGTTCTCCCGGGCCTCACCGGTGATCCGCGCGTCGAGCGTGTGCGAGCGGGTGTCGAAGCAGTCGTACCCCGTGCCCATGTCGACCGAGTTGTCGGGGAACCGCTCCCCGACCGGTGCGGTGCAGGCGACCAGCGGCTCGCCGGGGACGTACGCCCGCTGCGGGGCGGCCGGCAGCTTCACCAGCGTCAGGTCCACGGCGCTGCCGCTGCTGTGGGAGGTGGCCGCGCCGCCCACGAAGCCGAGGCGGAACAGGTCCGCCTTGGACAGTGATGGATAGAACTCGGCCTTGGTCGTCTGGTCCGGCGTGTCCCGCCAGGCCACGAAGTCGGCGCCGGCCCGCGCCGGCCGGTAGCAGTCGTACATCTTCAGGGAGTACCCCTCGGCCAGCGCGGCGAGCTGCACCCGGTGCAGCGCCTGCGCGGTCGGCTCGGGCAGCACACACAGCGGCTCGAGATACCCGGCCACCGGCCGGCCGAGGAAGTTGTGCGAGCCGTGGTACCGGATATCGAGCAGGATCGTCGGGTCCACAGCAGACAGATCCACCCAGCCGGGCGGCGCGTGACTGTCCACGCTCGCGGTCGGCGTCGCCGGCTCGGGCGCCGGTGACGTCGTGATCTCGGTGGGCGTCGCGGTCGGCTCGACGGGTGTGGACGGGGTCGGCGGGGCGGACGGCGAGCCGCACCCCACCGCCGTCAGCGCGACCATGAGGAGCACGACCGCGCGCATCACCGACCGGGCCACGCCGCCTTGTCTACCAGACCAGCCCCGACAAGCCGGATGATCCGTCAGCAAGCCGGGTAATACGGGTGGGCTCTGTACCGGCTTGCCCAGGGGCGCGACACTCGGTGGATGCAGCCCACCGTCCCTGACGTGTCAGCCCTGCTCGACCGCTGGGTCGCCAAGGACATCATCACCGCCGAGCAGGCCGAGCAGATCCGGGCCGACCTCGCGGAATCCCGGGCGGCCGCCGGGCCGGCGCGGCCGGTCTCGCTGGTCGCCGAGGGTCTGGGCTACCTCGGCGGCGTGATCGTCGTCGTCGGCCTCCTCCTCGTGCTCGGTCTGACGTGGGAGACCCTCTCGGCCGGCGGCAAGGTCGGGGTAGCCGGTGGCGTGGCGGTGGCGTTCGCCGTGGCCGGCGCCCTGGTCCCCGTCGCCCGCCTCGGCTCGACCCGCGCCCGGCTGCGCGGCGTGCTCTGGCTCGGTGCGACGATCGGCGTCGCCGCGGCGCTCGGCCTCACCGCCGACGAGTTGCTGGGCTGGGAGCCCGAACAGGCCACCCTCGCCCTCGCGAGCGGCGCCGCCGCGGTCGCCTCGGCGGCAGCCTGGCTGCTGAGCCGGCACGTGCTGCAGCACCTGTCCACGCTGGCCGCGCTGGTGCCCGCCGTGTGGAACGGGACCTGGCTGGCGACGGAATCGGACCTCTGGTCCAACCTCGCGGTGTGGGGCGTGGGCGTGGTGTGGTTCGCGCTCGCGCTGCCCGGCATCCTGCCCCGGCTCAGCGGCAGCGTGCTCGGCGCCATCACCGTCACCATCGGTGGTCTGCTCATGCTCGCCGAGGACTGGGGTTCGCTCTTCGCGCTCGGCAGCGCGGTCGTGCTCGTGGCCGTCGCAGTGCTGCGACGCGAACTGGCCGTGCTCGGCGTGGGCAGCGTCGCCACGCTGATCGCGCTGCCGATCGCGGTCGACGAGTACTTCCCCGGCGTCCTGCCGGCCGCCCTCTCCCTCGTGGCCGGGGGCCTCGCGCTCGTGGCGATCGCCATCCT
>JADGGF010000239.1 GCA_019690055.1 Micromonosporaceae bacterium | reverse complement strand
CCTTCGGCCAGCTCGCCGGGGCGGCGGAGGGGATCTCGGAGGGCGGACCGGTGAGGCGACCCCGCAGGGTGCGGGCGGTCACCGCCACTCCGAGCGCCGCCAGGGCGCTGATCAGCCAACCGATGCCGACCGATGCCACCGGCATCGCGGCCGCACCCACGACGACCGCCACGGCGAGCGCCACGACCACTCGGACCATGGGAACCTCCTGCCCGCGCCTGTGCCGGTCGGCACCGTACCAAGTCCGCCCGGGCTCGGGCCGTCCCGCCGGCGGCCGGGCTCAGGCAACACACAGACGACACACAGACGACCGACCGGCGTTGCGCTGCCACGGCCACCCTGGCATCGGACCACCGCGGCGATGGCCGTCGACTAACCGGTCGGATCGGGCGGGCGGGTCACCGGCAGCGGGGCCGACCCGCCCCGGCCGGCCAGCCCGATCGGCACCGCTCGCCCGGGGTCGTGCGGCACCACGCGGTGCACGCTGAAGAGAACGACCGCCATCATCAGGTAGGCGGCGCCGGCCACCACCAGGACGCTGCCGACGTACCCGAGCCGCAGCATCGCGGGCGCCATCTGCTCGACCGGATCGGTCATACGCTGCGCGATGAAGAGCTCCACCGCGAGTCCCATCGCCACGAGACACGTGCCCAGCGCGCTCGAGGTGACCAGCGACCAGCCGGCCCGTTCGGCCCGGACGACGACCGCGGTCGGGGGCTGGGTGAGCACGAGGACCAGGCTGGCGGCCGCGGTCCATCCGCCGACGACCAGGTAGGCGGCGACCACGTCGCTGGGCCGGTGCCACCCCGACGAGAGCGTGGCGACCCCCACGACCGCCGCGTAGGTGGCGCCGATGAGGCTCACCGCGCCCCGCGCCCGGGGCGGCAGCACGAGCGTGAGCCCGATCGCGAAGGCCGCGGCGGCGGTGGCGTGACCGCTGGGCAGGCTGTTGCCGGCGTACGCCCGGTCGAGGTCCACGCCGAGGAACGGCCGATCGATCACGCGCTTGAGGACGTACGTGCTGGCCGACGCGCCCACCACGATGGCGGCGGACATCACCGCCAGGGCCAGCCGGCGCCGGGCCAGCGCCACGACCAGGATGGCGACCAGGATCAGCCCGACCGACGCCGTGGAGACGGCGTTCAGCGCCGCGTCCAGCGGCTCGTCGAGCGTGCGGCGGCCGAAGCTGTTGCCGTAGAGCGCCACCGTGTCGAGCATCTGCCCCCGGATCGAGCGCACGGAGACCCTAGCGACGGCCGCGAACAGGACCACGTTGGCCAGCCACAGCGTGCCCAGCCACGCCACCGTCGCCTGCCTGCTGCCGCGCCGCACCGGCCCACTGTAGTAAGCCAGTTGGTCACCAGGCATCGATGTTGAGCAGGTACGGGTTCGTCTGCCGCTCGCGGCCGATCGTCGTGGCCGGGCCGTGGCCCGGCAGCACCACGGTCGCGTCGTCCATGGGAAGGATCTTGTCGCGCAGGGTGCGTCGCATCGCCGCCGTCGAGCCGCCCGGCAGGTCGGTCCGGCCGATCGACCCGGCGAACAGCACGTCCCCCGAGAGGCACAGCTCGTCGCCGCCCCGCAGTCGCTCGGGCACCGGCGGGGCGTCCAGCCCCGACGCGATCCCGGTCAGGCGGAACAGCACCGAGCCGCCGGTGTGCCCGGGCGCGTGGTCCACGCGGATCTCCAGGCCGGCCACCGTGATCGTGCCGTCGTCCGGCAGCGGGGCCACGTCGTCGGGCGCGGTGTACGGCAGACGGCCCCCGAACAAGCCGAGGAGCCAGCCCGAGATCCACTTCTCCGGGTCGGCCACCATCTCCCTGTCGTCCGGGTGCACGTACGCCGTGACTCCGTGCCTGTCCCCCACCGGAGCCACCGAGAAGCAGTGGTCGATGTGCCCGTGGGTGAGCAGCACGGCGGCCGGGCTCAGGTTGTCCGCCTCGAGCACCTCCTCCAGCGCCGGGAGCACCCCGATGCCCGGGTCGACGATCAGGCACGGCTGCCCGCGCCCGGCCGCGACCACGTAGCAGTTGGACTCGAAGGCGGCGGCCACGACCGCTCTGACCAGCACAATGCGCTCCTCAGGGATGGACAGCGACGACTGCGTAGGGTTCGATGTCGGGCGGGCAGCCTCGCCGCACCACGCGGACTCGCGTACCCGTACACTCTGCCGAGTCTGCGCCGTGGCTTCGACACGCGGGCGAGGCAGGTCGCGGCACCGCCACACGCCGCAGATCCACACACCCGCACCACGGGTCCCTGCGGACACCGCACCCGGGACGGGTGCCCACCGACAGAGTTCGGAGGAAGCGTAGTGGGTTCGAAGAGCAACCGGGCGCGCCGGCTGGAGCGGGCGCGCGCGGAGCGTCGGATGGCGCGGCTCGCCGCGGCGCAACGCCGCCGGCGCCAGATCCAGGCCGGCATCGCGGGTGTGCTCGCCCTGATCGTGCTCGGGCTCGGCACCGCCAAGCTGCTCGGCGTGTTCGACAAGAAGTCCGAGCCGATCACGCTGCCGACCTGCACCTGGACCAGCCGCGCCATCACCGAGGGCGTCGAGGACACCGGCCTGCCGCCGTCGGACCCGCCCACCACCGGGATCAAGACGCTGGTGATCGAGACGAACCGCGGCCAGATCGAGGCCGTCATCGACGTGGCCAGCGCCCGCTGCGCCGCCGCCAGCCTCGACTTCCTCGCCTCGCGCGGGTTCTACAACGACACCCGATGCCACAAGCTCGACACCACGCTCTACACCCTGACGTGCGGGAGCAAGAACGGCACCGACAACAGCAGCGTGAGCTACCAGTTCCCGACCGAGGGCCTGCCCCGGCCCGTGCTCGGCCAGGTCTCCCCGTCCCCCACCGACCCCGCGGCCGACACGTCCAGCTACTACCTCCGGGGCGCGATCGTGATGACCAACGTCGACATCAACGCGGTCGGATCGCAGTTCATGATCGTGTACCAGGACGGCACCGCGCTGCCGAACGAGTACACCCAGGTGGCCACGATCACCTCGGGTCTGGAGCTGGTGGAGCAGATCGCGGCCGGCGGCGCGGTCGACGACAACGGGGAGCCGGCCGCCGTCGGCAACCCCACCGAGGACCTCACGATCACCCGGATACAGGTCCGGGACGATTCGTCCCTGGTCCCGAGTGAGACCCCGGATGAGACCCCGACGGACGCCCCCAGCGAGTCACCCACGACCACGAGCGAGGCGACGCCCACCGCCAGCGCCGCCTCCTGAACCCGCCCTGACGAAAGGTCTGACAGCTGTGAGCACACGGAGCGAGGACACGAGGAGCGAGGACCGGTGAGCTCGTCACGCGAGAACCGGCAGCGGGCCGCGGCGCGGGCCCGGCTGGAACGCCAGATGGCGGCCCGGCGGGAAGCCGCCCGGCGGCGACGCCAGCTGCAGGCCCGGATCGCGGGCGGTGTCGCGGGCGTCGTGCTGCTCGGCGCCGTCATTTGGATCGTGGTGGCCGTGTCCTCCAACGAGCCCGAACAGACCCCCGCACCGGTGGCGTCGGACGGCTGGCCCTGCTCCTACCCCGAGGCGTTCCCGCAGCCCAGCGCCGAGCCAACCGCGTCCGGTGAGCCGACCGATCCGGCCGCGACCGGCGACCCGGCCGACCCGTCCGCCTCCCCCGAGTCGAATGAGCCGACGCCGACCCCGTCGCCGCTGCCCGAGGGCATCCAGGACGTGGGCTTCCCGGTCTCCGAACCGCCGCGGTCCGGGTTCCAGGTGTTCACGTTCGAGACGAACCTCGGCACGATCCAGGTCGAGGCGGACCTGTCCAAGACGCCCTGCACCGCCAACAGCATCGCCTACCTCGCGAGCAAGGGCTTCTACGACAACACGTCGTGCCACCGGCTCGTGCCGGACATCTACGCCCTGCAGTGCGGCGACCCGAGCGGCACCGGTCGCGGTGGGCCGAACTACCGGTTCGCCGACGAGAACCTGCCCGCCGGCCTGCCGGCGTATCACGAGGGCGACGTGGCCATGGCCAATGCGGGCCCGGACACCAACGGGTCCCAGTTCTTCTTCGTGTACGGTGTCGGCCCGCTGCGCGGCAACTACACGCTGTGGGGCAAAGTCATCTCTGGCTTCGACGTCATCCAGCAGGTGGCCGCCGGCGGGGTCGTCGAAGGGTCGGAGATGGAGGACGGCGGGCCCCATCCCACCGTCCAGCTGACCTTCACCAAGGTCACGGCCGGCCCGGTCACCCCGACCTCGAGCTACACGCCGACACCCACCCCGTCCGCGACCCCGTCGGCGTCGCCCGAGCAGTCGGCCACGCCGTCGCCGAGCGCCAGCTGACGACCCCGCAGCCCGGGTGATCCGGCGGCCTCGACCGCCGGGTCACCGGGCCCGGCCGGTTACCGGGCCCGGCCGGTCAGCGGGCCAGCCGGATCAGCGGGCGGGCAGGGTCAGTCAGTCGGCCAGGGTCGCTGAGCCGGCAGGGTCACTAGGCCGGCAGGGTCACTGGGCCCGGGCGCGGGGCAGGGCGTTGTCGGCGTTGGAGGTCACCCGGTACGCGTCGTAGACGCCGTCGATCTTGCGGACGGCCGCGAGCAGGTGCCCGAGGTGCTTGGGGTCGGCCATCTCGAAGGTGAACCGGGACAGCGCCACCCGGTCCCGGGTGGTGGTGACCGACGCCGAGAGGATGTTGACCCGCTCGTCGGAGAGCACCCGGGTGACGTCGGCCAGCAGCTTGTGCCGGTCCAGCGCCTCGACCTGGATGGCCACGAGGAACATCGAGGCCGCCGTCGGCTTCCACTCGACCTGGACCACCCGCTCCGGCTGGCGGTGCAGGTCCTTGGCGTTGGTGCAGTCCTCCCGGTGCACGCTGACGCTGCCGCCCCGGGTGGTGAAGCCGAAGATGGCGTCGCCCGGGACCGGCGTGCAGCACCGGGCCAGCTTGATCCAGATGTCGCTCTCGCCGAGCACCACGACGCCCGGGTCGTAGCCGGGCGGCACCGGCCGGTGCTTGCGGGTGGGCGTCTCCGCCTCGGCGAGGTCCTCGGAGGCGCCCTCCACCCCGCCGATGCTGGCGACCAGACGCGCGACCACCGCCTGCGCCGAGACCTGGTTCTCGCCGACTGCGGCGAACAGCGACGCCACGTCGGGCAGGTGCATCTCGCGGGCGATGATCGTCAATGAGTCGGAGGTCAGCATCCGCTGCAGGGGCAGGCCCTGCTTGCGCATCGCCCGGGCGATGGCCTCCTTGCCTTGCTCGATCGCGCCCTCGCGCCGCTCCTTGTTGAAGTACTGGCGGATCTTCGTGCGGGCCCGGGGCGACTGCACGAAGCCCAGCCAGTCCTGCGACGGCCCGGCCGTGTCCGACTTCGAGGTGAAGATCTCCACCACGTCGCCGTTGTTCAGGCGCGACTCCAGTGGGACGAGCCGGCCGTTGACCTTGGCGCCGATGCACCGGTGGCCGACCTCGGTGTGCACGGCATACGCGAAGTCGACCGGGGTGGAGTTCTTCGGCAGCGCGATGACGTCACCCTTCGGGGTGAAGACGTACACCTCCTCGGCCGACAGGTCGAACCGCAGCGCGTCCAGGAACTCCGCCGGGTCGGCCGCCTCCCGCTGCCAGTCCAGCAGCTGCCGCAGCCAGGTCATCTCGTCGATCTGCGTCGGCGGACCGACCACCGCGGTCTTGTTCTCCTTGTAGCGCCAGTGCGCGGCGATGCCGTACTCCGCGGTGCGGTGCATCGCGTGGGTGCGGATCTGCATCTCCACGGGCTTGCCGGTCGGCCCGATCACCGTCGTGTGCAGCGACTGGTACATGTTGAACTTCGGCATCGCGATGTAGTCCTTGAACCGGCCCGGAACCGGCTGCCAGTTCGCGTGGATGATGCCGAGCGCCGCGTAGCAGTCGCGGACGGTCTCCACCAGGATGCGTACGCCCACGAGGTCGTAGATCTCGGTGAAGTCCCGACCCCGGGCGATCATCTTCTGGTAGATCGAGTAGAGGTGCTTCGGCCGCCCCTTCACCTCCGCCTTGATCTTGGCCGCGCGCAGGTCGGCCTGGACCTTCTGCGTCACCTGCGTGACCAGGCTGTCCCGTTGCGGGGCGTGCTCCTGCACCAGGCGCTCGATCTCCTCGAAGCGCTTCGGGTACAGCGCGGCGAAGGCCAGATCCTCCAGCTCCCACTTGATCGTGTTCATGCCCAGGCGGTGGGCCAGCGGGGCGAGGATCTCCAGCGTCTCGCGGGCCTTCTGCTCCCGCTTCTCCTGGGGCAGGAACTTCAGCGTCCGCATGTTGTGCAGCCGGTCGGCCAGCTTGATCACCAGGACGCGGGGGTCCTTGGCCATCGCCACGACCATCTTGCGGATGGTCTCGGCCTTGGCCGCGTCGCCGAGCTTGACCCGGTCGAGCTTGGTCACGCCGTCGACGAGCAGGGCGATCTCGGCGTCGAAGTCGGCCCGCATCTGCTCGAGCGTGTAGCCCGTGTCCTCGACCGTGTCGTGCAGCAGCGCGGCGGCGAGCGTGACGGTGTCCATGCCGATGTCGGCGAGAATCTGGGCCACCGCCAACGGATGCGTGATGTACGGGTCGCCGGACTTGCGGAACTGCCCCGCGTGCCAGCGGTCGGCCACGTCGTACGCCCGTTGCAGGAGCCGGACGTCGGCCTTCGGGTGGGTGGCGCGGTGGGTCGCGATGAGTGGTCCGAGCACCTCGGCGAACTCCGGCGGCGACTGCCACGGCGCGTTGAACCGCGCCAGCCGGGCCCGCACGCGCCGGCCCGTCGGGGTGCGCGTGAAGGTGGCGGCGAGCCCCGCCTCCGCGGGAGCCGGGCTCGTCGGCGCCGGGCTGGTCGGGGCTGGGCTGGTCGGGGCTGAGCCGATTGACGCGGGGC
>JADGGF010000007.1 GCA_019690055.1 Micromonosporaceae bacterium | reverse complement strand
GATGTCGGGTCCGCGGGCGGAAGAGGTGGCTGGCCGCCCGGTGTCGGCTCGCTGGTCACAGCCCGGCCGCCCTCGCCTCGCCCAGCGCCGCCAGCCGGTCGCGCAGCCGGGCCGCCTCCTCGGGGGTGAGGCCCGGGATGCGCGCGTCGGAGGCCGCGGCCGCGGTGTGCAGTTGCACCGTGGCCAGACCGAAGAGCCGCTCCAGCGGTCCGGCAGTGACATCCACGAACTGCATCCGTCCATAGGGGACCACCGATAGCCGGCGGATCAGCAGGCCGTGCCGGACAAGCAGGTCGTCGGCCCGCTCGGCGTAGCCCCAGGAGCGGATCCCCCGCAACACGAACACCAGCCGGATCAGCATCAGCCCGGCCAACGCGCCGGCGATCACGGGCGCGAGCGGCTCCTGGAAGACGTACCAGCCGATGGCGGCGGCGATGCCGAGTATGACCAGCCACACTGCCCGGAGGAAGATCGTGAGCCAGTACAGTCGGGGAGAGACGCGTCGCCAGACGACGTCGTCCGGCCAGATGCTGAAGACGGTCACCCACCTAGCGTAGGGGGTGGCTCGCCCGCGAGAGGAAGTCGTCGTGACCGCGGCGTACGACGCATTGATCCTGGTTTCTTTCGGGGGGCCGGAAGGGCCGGCCGACGTGATGCCGTTCCTGCGCAACGTGGCCCGCGGGCGCAACATCCCCGAGAACCGGCTGGCCGCCGTGGCCGAGCATTACCAGCACTTCGGCGGGGTCTCGCCCATCAACGGCCAGTGCCGCCAGCTGCTGGCGGCGTTGCGGCCGGTACTGGATGAGGCGGGGATCACGCTCCCGCTGTACTGGGGCAACCGGAACTGGCACCCGATGCTCGCCGACACTCTGCGTCAGATGCGCGACGACGGTGTGCGCCGGGCGTTGGCCTTCGTCACCAGCCCGTTCGGCTCTTACTCCTCCTGCGGTCAGTACCTGGACGACATCGCGGCGGCGCGAGCCGAGGTCGGCCCCGGCGCCCCGGAGATCGACAAGATTCGGCACTACCACGACCACCCGGGTTACATCGAGCCTCATGCCGAGGCCGTACGGTCAGCGCTGGCGCAACTGTCCGATGTGGAGCACGTCCGGCTCGTCTTCACCGCCCACTCCGTGCCGCTGACCATGGAGCAGAAGAGCGGGCCGGAGGGCGGCCGGTACACGGCGATGCTGCGCGAGACGGCGTCGCTGGTGGCGGAGGCCGCCGCTCCGGGGCTGACCTGGGACCTGGTGTGGCAGTCCCGCTCGGGCCCGCCGCACGTGCCGTGGCTGGAGCCGGACATCAACGACCATCTCGCCACGCTGCCGGCGG
The DNA here is from genome assembly GCA_019690055.1 of Micromonosporaceae bacterium. Taxonomy (GTDB): domain Bacteria; phylum Actinomycetota; class Actinomycetes; order Mycobacteriales; family Micromonosporaceae; genus DATBGZ01. The sequence continues at coordinate 27,196 of JADGGF010000007.1, read as the reverse complement.
CCGGTGTGCAGGGCGTGGTGGTCAGCCCGATCGGTTTCATCTCCGACCATCTCGAGGTGGTGTGGGACCTCGATACCGAGGCGGCACAGACGGCCCGCGACCTCGGGCTGCGGTACGTCCGGGCCGCGACCCCCGGCACCGATCCCCGGTTCGTGGCCATGATCCGCGACCTCATCCGCGAACGTCTCGATCCGTCCGTCCCGCGGGCCCGGCTCGGCACCCTCCCCGTGTGGGACACCTGCCCGGCCGGCTGCTGCGGTCGCCGTTCGGACGGACCGTAAGCTGCCGCGCCGCCGTGGGCCGCCGCGCCACCCGGAACCTGATGTGTCTCCGGTCACGGCGTTGCCCACACCGCGCCGCCGTGGGATAACCTTTGCGGCGGCGAAGGGGAGTAGCTCCCCGGCGTGGTGGTCGACATGCTGGTCCGCTCGCGGGCCCGGCCCCACGGCCTCGTCTTCGGCGAGGTGAGCGAGACCTTCGGCTCTGGCAGGTTTGCCGGGTCGAGGTCGTCGCACACGTCCATCGCCCGGCACGGATGTCCGGGGAGGACGTGTGGAAGGCTTTCTCGTGGCGCTGGCGGTCAGCTTCGCCGTGATCTTCGTGGCCGAGCTGGGCGACAAGTCGCAGCTCATGGCATTGACCTTCGCCACCAGGTATCGGGCGACCGCCGTGCTGACCGGGATCACCATCGCCACCGCGGTCGTGCACCTGATCTCGGTGGCGGTCGGGTACGGGCTCGGCGCTGCCCTGCCGACCGGCTGGATCGCGCTCGCCGCCGGACTGGCGTTCTTCGGTTTCGCTGGCTGGACTCTACGGGGGGACAGCCTCAGCGACGAGGAGAAGGCCAAGGCCGACCGAAGTGGCAAGTCGGCCGTGTGGGCCGTGGGCGGCGCGTTCTTCCTCGCCGAGCTCGGCGACAAGACCATGCTCGCCACCATCACGCTGGCCACCCAGCACGGCTGGCTCGGCACCTGGATCGGTTCGACGGTCGGCATGGTGGCCGCCGACGCGTTGGCCATCCTGGTCGGCCGCTGGCTCGGCCGCAACCTTCCCGAGAGGATCATCCGTTATGGTGCCGCGGCCCTGTTCGCCATCTTCGGCGTCTGGCTGCTCGTCGACGGCATCGGTCAGCTCACTGCGTAGGTGCTGTGCGGAGCACTGCCGCGACCTGGTCCGCCAGGACGTCGGAAGTCCCAGAGCAGAAATGAGAATTATCTGAGGATGTAAACCGGCGCGCCCGCCGAGGAGGTGGGCGACCGCCCGGTGCGGCCTAGCATTGATAGTGTTCGATCGTGTTCGTCGTGCCTATGATCCTCGACCAAGCGGTGGCGCGCTGTCACCTGAGGGGTCATAACCTCAGAGCGTGGCTGACCACTCGTCTGATCCCGACCTGCTGGCCCAGGCGGCTGCGGAGCTGACGGCCCAAGCAGTGGGTATGGGTCGGCCCGCGCTCGCCGATCCCTGCGACGCGTCAACTCTGGTGGCGCTGGCCGGGGCGAATATGCGGGTTTTTGACGCCCGCGAGGAGCCGGACATGCCGGCACTGGAGAGTGCGCTCACGTGGGCCGCGGCTCTCCAGTTACAGCACTCTCAGGAAACCCCGAGCTGGATTGCGGAACTCCTGGAGGACGCGGACCCGACCGAGGTGCTCGACGACGGCCTCGACATCTGGCTCGACCAGGCCAACGGGGACCTGCGGCGGTGGCGTGCCGAGGGTGACGAGACCGCGCTGGTCCACGCCGAACTGCTGCTGCGATGCTGCCTGGCTGCCTGCGGCCCGGGCCACCGCAACCGGTTCGTCTACGCGGGCAACCTCGCGATCGTGCTCCGGGCGCATCATGCGCGAAGCTCTGATCCCGCGTGGATCGACGCGGCGACCAGGCTCGCTCGCGCGGCCGTGCAGGACGGCCCCCGTGATCCCCAGCATGCAGCCGGGTTGCTCACGAATCTCAGCATCACATTGCTCGATGCGTTCGATGCCACCGGCGACACCGAGCTGATGACGGAGGCACTGCAGGCCGCCCGGCAGGCGGCCGACATGGGTGGATCGTTGAGTACTGACGATCGCGTTCTCGTTGAGGGCAACCTGATCGCCGCCCTGCTGCGGTACCACGAGGAGACGGATGATGTCGGTGCGCTGACGGAGGCCGTCGAGCGGGGCGAGCACCTGCTGTCGAGTATGCCGGCCGGCCATGTGTCTGCCGCGAGCGTACGGTCGAATGTGGCCGTCGGGCTGGCCAAGCTGGCGGATGAGCTGTCCGAGCCGGACCTGGCGCGCCGCTCGTTGGCTCTCGCCGTGCAGGCGGTGCAGGAGGAATCACATCCGCTGCAGCGGGTGCGCTTCCAGGCCAACGTCTGTGTCGTTGCCCGTATCGCCTGCTCGATATTCGGCGATGACAGCTACCTGCGGCTGGGGATCGAGCATGGTCGGGCGGCGCTGGCCCTGATCGGTCCGACTGCGGCGGCGAGTGCGGGCCTGGCCTGCAATCTTGCGAACCTGCTACGGGAGCTGGCCCAGCGGACGGGCGACCTCGCCTACCTCGATGAGGCCTCCGAGGTGCTACGGGACGTACTCGCAGTCATTCCAGACGGGCACCCGGACGTACCGCTCCTCCACGGGGCGGCCGCCGGGCTGGCCTTCGCGCGCTACGAGCACACCGGCGAACTTGCCTACGCCCGACGTGGCGTGGAGCTGTTGCGGGCGGTCGTTGGTCTGGTGCCGGCAAACCGTCCGCTCTGGAAGACGATCATGGCGGACTTGAGCGGACTCCTGCACGTCCTGTTCCTCCGGACTGACGATGTGTCACATCTGAATGCCTCGATTGATCTCGCGCACGCGGTACTCGCGGTGCCGACAGCGCCACGCACTGCCGCGAACCTGCGGGCGAACCTGGGCGCCACCCTGCAGATGCGCTTCCTGCTTCGCGCCGATCTGGCCGACCTTGAAGCGGCGGTCGCCGAGGGCGAGGCTGCGCTGGAATTGTTGCCCGCATGGGCGGCACCGCCCGGTCACCGGCACAACCTGAGCAACTCGGTGCGTTATCTCGCGCACGCTACCGGCGACCCGGCGTTGTGGCGGCGAGCCGTTGAGCTCAGCCGAACGGCGGTCGAGGCGTCGGCCCCGGGCAGTCCGCAGCGGGCGACATTTCTTGTCGGTCTGGCCAACGCCCTGGCGGAGGCGCCGGGGGCGGATGCCTCGGCCAGGCAGGAGGCGGTGGCCGCTCTGGAGGAGGCCGTGGCCATTCAAGCCGCCGCGCCGATGGTACGGGTTCGTGCTGCGCGCAGCCTGGCCGACCTTTATGCGCGGGACGGCCGGTGGTCGCGGGCCGGCGCTGTGCTTGCCGAGGCGGTTGCTCTTCTCCGGCAGGTCGCCCCCTGGCATCTGGCCCGACACGACCAGGAGCGGCATCTGGCCCGGGTCGCCGGGTTGGGACCAGACGCCGCTGCGGCCGAGTTGATGTACAGCTCGCCGGCCCGTGCGGTCGAGGTGATCGAGCACGCGCGGGGCGTGCTGTTCTCCTATGGCATCACGGAACTTGAGCCAGACCTGGGTCCCGCGCATGCGGACCTGGCTCGGCGGCTGCGGCAAACCCGGGCCGCCTTGCAGGCCATTCTGCGGCGAGTGAACGGGCTGAGCTAGGCCCGACCGCGGAGGATCACCTGGAGAAGCTCCTCGGCTCCCGCGTACGTGAATTCCTTGATCACGTAGTGGTCCGCGATGTGGGGCAGAAAGACGAGTGGTATCTCCTCGACCCGCCGGCCGGGCAGCACGACGGGCAGGATCTTCTTCAACCAGACCTCTTCCTGATGATGCAGCAGGTCCGCCAAGCGCAGGTACTCGGAGCGCACACCGAGGTTCTGGCCGGGGGGAAGCCGGTTCTCGCTCGCGGCCAGGTAGGCCGGTGAGCCGACGACGATGACGAAGTCCGAACGCAGGATGGCGGCGTTCGTCCAGTCCAGCCAGTTCCGTCGCCGGTCCAAGTCGACCTGGTCTATCAATACGTCGATACCGTGTTCCTCGAGGAGTTGCCGCAGCCTGGCGACGTTGGCCCGGTGCGCTGCCCCGTCGGGGTGGCCATGCTCCTGCGAGTACGAGATGAACACCCGGGGTCGCCCGCGGCGGTCCGCCGTTCCCGGAGAAAGCTGCCTGGCGGTGGCTGGCGGACCCGGGAGTCGGACCGTGAAGGCCTCGTGCCGACTGGTCGGCACGAGGCCCAGGCTCCGATCGACATCAAGCCAGTACAGGCCGGACGCCAGTACTGCGACCTCCGTGCTTGCCGGCGGGGCCAGCAGCACAAACCAGGCGGTCTGGCTGCCGGGAGGCAACTCGGCGTGGGCCGACTTGGAGTGCCGCCACTTGACCTCGCTGCCGCCGAGGCCGAAGCAGTCGATCCTCGGCCACACGGGGGGCAGCGCCACGTCGGCCGCCAGCGAGTCCGCCGGCCACCAGCCGTTGGCGCCGGCACTCGTGAAGTTGAGGTGCTGGGTTATGGCATACGACCGATAGTCCTGAGGCGTGTAAATCGTTCGCGGCACGGCATCGACGACGGACACCCCGTCGGCGAACCGGAACGCCACCTCGACCCACGCCGGCGGGGGTACGTCGACGGCGACGTCGAACTCGTAGTTGATCCGCACCAAATATCCGGCATGGTCGGAAAAGTCCGGTGGCATGGGTTCAAGGCGATGCAGTTGCCAGCCGCGCAGTTGAATCGCACCAATCTCGATATCGTTGGGAGCCGCCTCGAGCGCTTTGTCCGCGTCGGCCAGACGCAACGGAACGCTGCCGACGAAGCCGTCATCTGCCGCTGGACCCACGAGCGGATGCTACCGATCCGCAGGCGGGCGCGCCATGACGGGCCTTTCCATTCGAATTGGCAAGCGAAGCGCTCTGGCGACGCCTGGTCGTTTCCCCATCACGCAATGCGTTCCCCAACGCCGATGCCGGCACCTCAGTGGATGTGGTACTGATCCTGCCAGGATAGCTAGCTGACGGCCAAGCGGTCTGGCGGCGAAAGGGAGACCGAGGCGATGCGGCGTGATGAGGAGGCCTTCCTGACCGACCGGCGCATGGCGCTGGCGCGGGAGTGGGACGACCTGGTCGAGCAGGTCCGCCAGATCGATGGTTTTGCGGACTTCCTCCGACCGCCGCCGCTGAAGACGCTGCTGGAGGCGGCCCAGAGCGGACCGGTGGTCATCGTCAACGTCAGCCGTTGGCGGTGCGACGCGCTGGTGGTCAACGCGGATGGCGTGCAGGCGGTGCCACTGCCGGACCTCACGGAGGGTGAGGTCCGGGCCCGCACGGCGGCCTATCTCGAAGCGCTCGAGGGTCAGCCGTCCGGTGACGGCCTCGGAGCCACCTTCAGCGAACGCCTGCGGGCTCGGGCCGAGGCTCGGGCCCGGCGGGAGGAGGTCCTCCGGTCGACGATGGAGTGGCTGTGGGACACCGTGGCGCAACCAGTGTTCAACCACCTCGACAGTGTTGCTCCACTGGTCGGCCGCGAGCGCCTTCGGCGCATCTGGTGGTGCCCCACCGGCCTGCTCACGATGCTGCCCGTGCACGCCGCCGGCTACCATGGCGCCAGCGACGGCCGGACTGTACTGGACCGCGCCGTCTCCTCGTATACGCCGACTCTCCGAGCGCTGCGCCAGGCCCGGGAACCGCTGCCCCCGACTGCCGGAGAGGCCTCCCTGGCCTTCATCGGCGTGCCCGACGTGCCCGACGCGATATATCTGGGGGCCGATGTGGCCCGGGAGCGGAAGGCATTGGCGCAGGCCTTTCCCGCCGGCTTCACGACGATCGAGGGAGCCGACGCCACGATCGACACGGTCGCGGCGGCCATGGCCAAACATCGATGGATACATGTGAGCTGTCACGGCTACCAGAACATCCTCGACCCGTCGCGAGCCGGGCTGATGCTCACTGACGGCACCTTGACGATTCCCCGCATCAGCGCGGGTCGCTATCCCGGCGAGTTCGCCTTCCTGTCCGCGTGCATGACGGCGACGGGTGGCGTCAACCTGCCGGACGAGACGATCACGCTGGCGGCCGCGCTCAGCTACGCCGGTTACCGCCATGTTGTCGCAACGCTGTGGAAGGTGCCGTCCTCGGTGGCGGCCGACGTGACCGAGGCCGTCTATCGGGAGCTGACGGCAACCGGCCGGTTCGAGCCGGATCGTACGGCCGTCGCGTTGCACAACGCGGTGCTGGGCCTGCGGAACGACGGCCGACCACTGAGTGAGTGGGTGCCGTTCGTGCACAACGGACCCTGACGAGCAACGGGGGAGGCGGCCCGTCGCATCGGCGCCAGAGGACGCGTGCGACCGCCTACCAGCCATCGAACCGACCGCGAATGTGCGCCAAGCGGTCGGCCAGGTCACCATGATGGGCTCGCAGCCGGTCCAGGTCGGTCTGCATCTCCAGGCGCTGCGTCCACAGCACCGATCGACCTTCTTCCAGCAGTTCGATGGCGAGGTCGCACTGGTTGTCCGCGAGGCATCGAGCGGCCGCGTCCCTCACCAATTCCTGCCGGCCACTCAGCAACTCCTCCTGGCGTCGTTGATCGAGGCCCCGCCACACAAGCTGCGGGACAAGGCGGGCCAGCGCCGCATACACCTCCGCGGCCTTGGTCGAATCGGCCAGCTTCTCGGCGAACTCGGCCCACTCAAGCGCGATATCCATTCGCTGGAAAGCGCTGCACGAGACGAATTCTGTGGCCGCCGACCATAGTCGGATCGCTTCGCTTGTGTCGACGCTGCGCTCGGCCTCGGAACGGCCGGGCAGCTGGGCGCGAGCGGCGTGGGCGGCCGCGAGGTTCGCCCACAGAAGGGCCGCCCGCGCATCGTCCGGCGCGATCGTGTCCACCGCGAGCCGGCAGAGGCGAACCGCCTCGTCCGCGCTCTCGAGCCGGCCTGTCCGTAGGGCGTACGTCGAGAGCGCCCCACCGAGGTTCGACTGGTACAGCGGAATGTTGGGATCGCCCTCGGCGACGGTGTCACAAGCCAGCCGGTAATACGTGATCGCCTCGGTCAAAATACTGATGTTGTTTTCCTGTTCGTACTTCTCCTGCAGCGCGCCGGCCAGGTTCGAGTACGGCGCCGGACGCCCTCGGCCCGCAGCTCCAGGACTGCCGATCGCATCGCGAAACGCCGCAACGGCCAGGTCGAGGTCCTGCGGCACATGATCAAGCCTGTACCGGCGCAGCAGCGCCATTCCGAGGTCGTTGAAATAGGCTCCCCTGTAGATGTCTCCGACCTGGGCCGCCGCCACGGCCTCGGCGGCGTACCGGATGACCTGGTCCAGGTCCTTCCGGCTCCCGCGGACACGTACCCGGCTGAACAACGCCCGAGCCAGCCCGTTCAGGTACCCTGCCTTGTTCGGGTCACCCGGTGGCGCCAACGCGATCGCCTCGCGGAGCGCCGCCACTGCAGCCGTTGAGTCACTCTCAACTCCGAACAAGTCGTACCGCTTGTTGATCGCTCGGCCCAGGGAGACCAGGTAGAGGTGCCGGGACAACGGATCATCAGCGGCGAGGGCCACTGCCTGGGCATAGCATTCGCGAGCACGATCCAGGTCCGACAGGTTCCCACCGAAGTCGTACCGGTCGTCGAGCACGTGCCCCAGCTGATGCAGTGCGATGGCTTTCTGGCTGGTGGTGTCAGAAACCTCGATGGCCCGCTGCAGAACAGAGACGGCTTCATTCAGGGCCGCGTCGGCGCCGGTGTGGAGCGACCAGGCCTGCAGCGAAGACGCAAGGCTGGTCAGCCGGCTGGGAAGTTCCGGGCTGTCCGGCGCGGTGCGTTCGACCATAGACCGAAGAACGGATACCGACTCCTCAATGTCAGCTACATCGCCCCGCTTTTCGAACCGGATGACGAGCACACCGCCGAGATTGGCCAGCGCGATATCGGCGTCGTCCGGCTCGACGGCCACCGCCGTCCGATAGGCGTCGATGGCGGCGTCGAGGTCGGCGTCGTCACCACGGCGCTCATACCGCAGGTACCGAGCGGTACCGAGCTCTCCCCAGATCCGCGCCGTCACCGGGTCGGCGTCGTTGACAAGCAGATCCAGGATCTCGTTGGCTTCGTCCAGATCCGATTCCTCGCCCCTGCTCTGGTAGCACGCCAACAACGTGTTCGCCAGCTGGTAGCCAATCGCTGGCCGGTCCCTTTCCGTACGACGCCAGACGGTCCGCAGAACGGACGCCGCCTCGACGGCGTCGGCTGCGCTTCCGCCCGCGTCATGCCGCTCGATCAGGCACTGGGCGAGTCGGCGTAGCGCGATGACGGCCAGCCGGTCGTCGGTGGTGCCGGCCGCGGCGCGCCGCAGCTGCTCGATCGCGGCATCCAGGTCCGCGGCGGCCCCGTCGCGTTCGTACCGCCGCAACCGGGCCGTCGCCAGACAGGCCAGCACTGCCGGATCGTCGCCGCGGGCGGCCGCCACAGCGGAGAGCGCGAAGACCGCCTCATCCAAGGGGGAAGGCGCCGGCACCGACCGAACGGCGGCGACCCAGTCGGCCACTGCCCGCAGCGGCGGCTGTCTGTACCCCGGCTCAGGGATTTGGCGATCGGGTGTCGAACGGAGGTGGTCACGCAACCGAGTGGCGGCGCCGGTCGGCTGGTCGCACGCCAGCGCACAGCACCACATGACGTAGGCGGCGTCGGCGGCCGCAGTCGCCAAGAACGGGCCGGCGACGGGCCGGCGCTCGAAGACCCGCCACAAGAGCTCGCGGGCCCGCGCCAGCCCCGCGCTGCATATCCATGCACCGGGCTCGGCCAGGACGTCCCTCACGAGCAGGGCGGCCGCGTCCTCCAACTGCCTCGCGGTGGCTTCATCGGTCATGCGCCAGTGTGGCACAGTGATGGGCCATGCGACGCGTACTGATCCGGTGGGTGGTCGTGCCGTTGCTGGTCGTCGTGGGCGTGGCCCTGCCGGCCGGGCAGGCGGCGCTGTTGTATCTCGTCACCGGTGCGGTGGGTACGCCGAGTCCGGCGGCTCGGGGCACCGGCCACGACGCGCTGTGGCTGGGCCATGCCTGGGTCGACGGCCGACGCACACAGTCCGATGTAAATGCTCTCGCCGACCGTCTGCGGTCGACCGGGATCCGCGATTTGTTCGTCCATACGGGACCGTTCTCCGATGATGGCTCGCTCGATCCGGGTCTGCGGCCGCGCGCCCGCTGGCTCACGGATGCGTTGCACGCTGCGCTGCCGGGCGTGCGGGTGCAGGCCTGGCTGGGGGCGCACCCGACCGAGGAGGAGCTGCACCTGTGGGAGCCCGAGGTCCGGGCCCGGTTGGTCCGGTCGATCACCGAGGTGCTCGACGACGGCTTCGACGGCATTCACTACGACTTTGAGCCGGTCGAGGACGGGGATCCCCACCTGCTGGCGATCCTGCGCGGGACCCGGCCGGTGACCCGGTCCCGCGGCGCGCTGCTGTCGATCTCGGCCATTCACATGGAACCGTTGGCCGGCCCGGCCGCGTTCCTGCGCACGCTGGGGCTGCCGCTGTCCCTGTGGTCGGCCGGTTACCTGCGTGAGGTCGCGCTGCTGGTCGACCAGGTCGCCCTGATGTCCTACGACACGGCCATGCCGAGCGAGTCCCTCTACTGCGGGTACATGCATCGCAGCACGGCCCGGGCACTGGACGCCGTGCCGCCCGAGGTGGGGCTGCTCATTGGTGTGCCGGCCTACCCGCCCTCTGGGGTCTACCACCGCGCCGCGGAGAACATGGCGACCGCCATCCGGGGCATCCGCCTGGCCCTGGGCGACCGCCCGCCCGACCGCGAGTTCGGGATCGCTATCTACGTCGATTTCACCGCCACCGACGAGGACTGGTCGGCGTACCTCCGCGACTGGTCCTAGCCGGTACCAGCCGGGCACCGGTCCCTATCAGAGGGTCGTCGGCCACGGCGCCGTTCGCCGTCGCATCCGCGGTTCGTGCGCGACACGAGGCTCCGGCCTCCGTCGCCCGGCAAGAAGCGCGCCGCCCAGGATTGCCTGGGCGGCGCGAACCATTGCCGTCAGTTTTCATCATGGTGGCGTGCCGGCCGGGCAGGCCAGCGAGGTCAGCCCAGTCTGATCGTTCCGGGAAGCCCCAGCCAAGGATCCCGAATGTCCGTAAAGGTAACCTCGCCGTACAGACCGGAGATACACGAACTGCCGCTGATGATGCCCTTTGCGTTGACGGTTCCATCGCCATTAATCGTGTATATCGGTCCGCCAGAGTCTCCGTTCTGGATGCAGAAGCTGCCCCACCGGTGGCCGATGTTACCGCCTCGGAAAGTCGGCCTCCTGCCGTCGGGCGAATGATACACGACATCGACACCGACTTCATCGACGTACCAACCGCACACCTCTCTGACCATGACACCATCAACGCAGAACTGGTCTCCCGGCGCGCTCCACGTCAGCACCCACGACCCCGTAACCCGCCGGCTGTAGGCGCCAGGGTCAGCGTAGACGTTCCCTGACGAGCTCTTGCCCCATGTCACCTCAATGAGTGCGATATCGCCACGGTATGCGTTGGGGCTGGCCAGGTCCCCGACCAGGTGCGTGGTTCCGGTATCGATATTCCAGTTCTCGCGGGTGTTCGCCGTCACCGTGCCCATGAACTCAACCGTTGACCAGCCGGGCCCGGCGGTGTAGGCCAGACCGCCGGAGTCGAAGCAGTGACCTGCGGTCAGCATGTAGCTGGTCGTGTAGTCGAGGGATCGCCACGAAAAGGCGGACGAACAACCTGAAGTGGGGCCGCGGATCGCCGATCCCGCGTAGAACCCTCCGGGAGAAGACCGGTCGTCGAACCGGCCAGAGGTGAGGGTCATCGGTTTCCGGTCCGGTTCGTAGCGCACAGCCACGAGCTCAGTGCCGTACCGTTTGGCCAGAATCTCGAGCGAGCGATCGTCGATCGAATTTACCGTCACGATGAGCCGGTTGTTGGCGCCGTCGGGCGCAACCATGAGGACGTGGTCGAAGCCGGGTGCGTGCTTCGCGACCTGCGCGGCGATGTCGTCCCGGATCTGCTCGAAACGCTCGATGCTGACCGTCACGTCTTGGCGCCCGCGGGCAGCCGAAGCCGCTAGCGTCGTCGGACGCCAGCGGGAGTACCGCTCGGCGCCCTGCGGGGTCGCGACATTCACCATGACCTTGCCGCGCTCGTCGAGCCATGGGTATCCGAAGTCGGCCGGGGCTGATTCTGCCAAGTCCCTGGCTTCGCTCAGAAGTCGGACCGTGGCCTCGGGCAGCGGCGAAGGGTCCTTGATCTCCTTCGCCGGCAGCACGACGAGGCCGCTTGCGTGGCGGTAACCGTTGCCGACAGAGGGATCGGCCGCCGCAACCCGTGCCGCCGCCGCTGGTGCGGCTGCCAGGCCGGCCGCGACAACGACTCCCATGGTGATCGCACCGAACCTGCGAGCTCGGTGCCAATGCACGTGCATCCTACCTCCCACTTTCCCCGTAACGTATTGACAGATAACTTACTGTCAACACCTAAGCATGTTTATACTAGGGAGAACTACCGTCCGCAACTGGCCGGGCACTCCCCGGGGAGACGTTTGGACCGCATTGGTGTCGGTTCGGCCGTCGGGTCTACCCGGGACGCGTTCCCGGGCCGGCCGGAAGCGCCGCTCGCATCACGTCACGTGCCGCCGCACCTTTACTACCGACGACCCTCTGAACCCGGGTTACACAATCATCGGCATGATCGTCCATATCGGACTTACCGGTCCACGCCTCCCACCGGGTCAGCATGCTGAACCCCGATATCGGAGTACTCCCCTCGACGGTTGGGTGTGGTAGCCTGCTCGGCGATGACAACTCGACGGACCGTACTCCGGTTGGCTGTGACATTGGTGCCGACGCTCGCGGTCGCTGCGTGCGCGCGCGGTGGAGAGGACTCGCCGACCGCGGGCAGCGAGCAGGTTGACGGGACTCGGCATAGCTCGGGGCTGCTCGTGGTCACGTGGGACTCTCTGGACCGCCATCCGTCCGAGGAGATCAAAGCCGTGGTCTCACTGTGCGACAGTCTGTCGAGCATGTTCCCCGACGAGTTTGGCTTCGCCTACGGCGTCAACGACGTCGCGCTTCTCGGGATCGCGACGGGCCGCGGTCAGGAACTCTACGACAAGTGGCGCAGCCCCGAGGGTCTGCCAACAGACGCCCGCCCGGACCCGGAAGGCAAGCTCATTCCCGCGCTCAACGAGCAGGCGCGGGAGCTGGCGGATCGGCCTGTCCAACTCGAACGGGTCGACCGCAGCCGCGCCCGGGTCGAGGCACTGCAGCACAGTATCGATTTGCAGGATCCCGCTTTCGCCGCCGCCAAGGTCAGCATGACCCACGTGGACCGCCCGACGTCCAGGGTGATCATTCACATGGAGACACTGACTGACGAGGCCGCGGCTCGGTTGGTGCAGCTGTACGGCACCGAGCAGATCGCGGTGCTCCTTGAGCCCTACCGAGAGTTCTCGATCAACGGCTTCTGACTCGGCTGGGACCGACCAATCGGTACCCCGCTCAGGGCCAGGTTTGCGGTCGAGTTCGACGCGCCCTGACCCATGCGGCTTTGAGGCCTGCCAGCAGCCTGATGCGCTAGCAGGGGCGGCGTGTCACCATTCTGGCGACGCCGCCTGATTCAAGACGGTCGCCAGTACATTGACGACTATCGCAGGCAGAGCACGGTGCGCCGGCTCAACTTGCCGGTGCCGCCGGATCTCCGGTGGTGACATGAGGGTTGGCCCGGGCTATCTCTCTTTGAGTGGAGGAGTCCACGACTGGTCGGGACCCAAGTGGCTGTCTGAGCATCCATTGTGAACCTGTAAAAGGTCACATCCATCGTTGATACTCCGCTGGTCACTCGCTCCCTGACGGTAACCTCCACTCGATCCCGCTTTTCCGAAAGAAGCACCAGGGTGAAAGCCGCGTGGGAGCCCGCGGTCACGTTCACCGTGATCTCAGTACCGCCGAGGTCGTTTTGGCGAATGTCGTACGAGGCGACGGGGCACCGGCCTGTCCTGCGTCCTCGTCATCGCCCAGGCGCCGCCAGCCCCGACAGCGATGCCGACAATGAGCCCGACCGCGCCGACGATGAGATTGCGGAGTGGCGACCTAGCCCGCTGTCTCATGCGTGCAGGTCCTGGGGCCGCTTCTGGGCTGACGCCGACGCGCCGCGCGTCCATGGCGCACACCCTAGCAGTGATGCGCCGCGACGAAGGGCGCCTGGAGCCCGTCACCGCACGTCGCCTCGCGCGACGAGGCAGGACCACCCGACCGCCGCCCTCGGCGTGGAGACCACCCAGGACGGCTGTGCCTATGCCTCCGACACTTCTTTCCAGCGACACGCCTGCGGACGATCCACGCTGTCGCCCTAGCCTACGAGCGCCGGGCTGGTACGCCCGGGCGACTCCGGCTGACTGGCCAACAGATCTTGGTGATCCGGGTCATGGCGACGCACGCCTTACACGGGTCATCGAAGCGAGGCGATAGCTTATGCCGGGAGCCCGGCTCGGCGGCGGACGTCGGCGCAGATGCGCCGCAGCAGGCGCTGCATGACCAGCCGGTGGGCGCCGCTGCCGATGACCGCGGCGCGGTAGAGCCGACCCGCGAAGCCTGGAAACGTGGCGTACGTCGTGGCGATCAGCCGGGTACCCGAGCCTGGTCCGCGATCGAGGATGGTGAAGACCAGCCGATACCCGGCAAAGCGGTGTCGCCCCGACAGGACGAGCCGATGTGGCCGCGTCGCCTCCGTCACCGCGAAGCCCGGGATGGCGGATCCGGTCACGAGCGGGTCGCCGGCGGATCGGGGTGGAATCGCCCCGAGCAGTGCGGCCACGCCGGCGTTGCTCATGCGCCAGACCGTCGCCCCGAGAGCGGTCCAGACCTCGTCGGGGCTCGCATCGATGCTCACCCGGTACTTGTCGAGCAGCGGCAGGTCTGTTGTGCCGGTCTCTACGCCGGATGGCCAGGGAACTCTCAGCAGGGCAAATACGGCCTCGGGCCGCGTGGATCTGGACCGAAGAGCCAGCGAGGGACGAGCGAGCGACGAGGGAAGTCCACGCTTCAAGGGCCCGAGGCCCGTGCGAGCGAAGGCGAGCACCAGATTTCTTCGCAGTAGGGCCGTCATCGGGGCCTCCCCTCAGCCAATAGGCGCTTGATCGCCGGCAGGCTGCCGCGAGTCAGGTCGATCCCGAGCGGTTGGAGCAGCACGACCGCGGCGCCTCGACCTAAGGCTGCGGCCAGCACCTCCGGCCCCGCGCCGGTGAGCTGCTCGCAGAGTGCGAGCAGGCGCGCGTAGAACACCCGGCAGCGCTCGGCAATGACCGCGTCGGAACGGGCCGCTGCGGACACCTGGAGCCAGAAACCGGCGAGCACTCCGTCGCCCAGCAGGCCCCGCAGCTCGGCGCCCATCGCGGCCCAGGCGTCGTTCCCGCCGCGGTTGGCGCCGGCCTCGAACCCGGCTCGGATGCGGGCTCTCTACGTCGATTTCACTGCCACCGACGAGGACTGGTCGATCTACCACCGCGACTGGTCCTAGCCGCTTCTGTCAGGACGGACGCCCTCGACGTCGGCCATTGCCGGTCGCCGGCGCAGCGGCCCGGATGCCCGCCAGCAGCACATCCAAAATCAGTGTGCGGTCGCGTGGGTCGCCGAGCCGGATGGCATGTTCCATCCCACAGACCAGGTGCTGCAGGTGCTGTGCGCTGAGCTCGGGTCGTAAGGCTCCGGCCGCCCGGGCCCGGGCCACCACGGTCTGGAACGCCGAGAAGATCTCCCGTTTCGCCTCGCGGACCTCCTCGGCCTCGTCGGCGGGGGAGAGCAGGACAGTCTGCAGGCCGCCCTCCTCGAGTTGCAGCTCCAGCGCCGAGCCAAGGAAACGGGCCAGCGCTGCGGCGGCGTCCGGTTCGGCGAGTGCCTCTGCGGCGGCGGCGCGCATGCGGCGCAGTGTCTCCAGCGTCAGCGCCTCGACCAGCGCGTGCACGGTCGGGAAGTGTCGATAGACCGTTCCCACGCCCAGGCCGGCCTGGCGGGCGACGTCGTTGAGGCGCAGGGCTCTACGGTCCTGCCCGCGCGCGGCGCGCAGAATGCGCTCGCGGCTGCGAAGGGCATCGGAGCGGGTGGCGGGCATGGCCTTCAGTCTACTGACGTCGTCGGCAAAGCGGATGAGGTATCCGGTACGTGGTATGGTAACCGGATAAGTCATCCGCTTAGGGCTGGAGTTCAGATGTCCTGGGATCCTCTTGACCTTCCCCCGCAGGTAGGCCGAACCTTCGCCGTCACCGGTGCGACCGCCGGCATCGGCTACTTCGCCGCCGAACAGCTCGCCGCGGCCGGTGCCCACGTCGTGCTCGCCTCACGCTCGGCGGCGAAGCTGGACGTCACCGCGGCCGCGATCCGCGGCCAGGTTCCGAATGCCACACTCAGCCAGGTCGTGATCGATCTCAACTCACTCACGTCGATCAACGAGGCGGCGAGGCACCTGGCCACACTGCCGGCGCTGGACGGCATCCTGCTCAACGGCGGCGTCATGACGATGCGCCGAGGCGAGACAACCGACGACGGGTTACCGCTCATGCTGGGCAATCACGCGGTCGCGAACGTGGCGCTGATCGCGGGCGTGCTGCCCACCCTCGTCGCTACGGGTCAGGCGGAGCGTCACGCGCGCGTCGTGCACACATCCACCGGGTTCGTGCGCCGATTCACCGTATCCGTGGCCGATCTGTCCCGCACCCCACGGCTCGCCTTCACCGCGTACGTCCAGGCGAAGACAGCGACCGAGGTCTTCGCCTTCGAGCTCGATCGCCGGTTGCGGGCTGCCGGGCTGCCGGTCGACTCGATCGTCTCCCGCCCTGGCGTGGGCGTCGACGCCAGGACGCCGCACCGGCCCGGCATCCGGGACGCCACGACGCCGTACCGCCGCAATCCCTTTACCCCGTGGGCCCAGGGCAAGAACACTGCCGCGTGGTCGGCCGTCCGGGCGCTGACGGATCCCACGGCCACCGGCGGCGACTACTTCGGGCCCACCGGTCCTCTCAAGGGCCTGCCGGTACGCGTGGCGAAGCTGGCCCGGACCGCGGAACCCGATCCAGCCCTCGCCGCCTCCGTGTGGGATCAGCTGGAGACCCTCGCGGGCGTACGCCTGCTCATCGCTGACGGCTCGGCGCGGGGAACTGGAGAGGCCAATCTGCACCTGTAAACAGATAGGTTGGGTGGGCCGGCGCCCACCCAAGCTGCGCTGTTTATCGGGTCGGCTCACGATGTCGGTTGCGTCGACGTCCGGCGCCCGGCGCTGCACGAAACGCTCGATGTCGCCGTAGTGACGCTGAAACAGCCTGGTGAACGCCTCCGCTGCGGCTTCCACATGACCTCCCGACTCGGATCGCCTTCTGGCCGTCTAGCGTCCGGCGGCGGGCATTCTTCACAGCCGCATCGCGAAATTTCTGGGCTTCACCGGGCGGCCGGACAGGCTGTGACACTATGAGTCATGACTTCCGATATCACACCTGAGGTCACCGCGCTGGCAATCAATTTCAATGTTCCAGCCCCGCTTCAATGGAAGGACACCCGTCATGGCGAGGAATTCACGCTGACGACTATCAACGTGAGACTGCTCCCGGACGGACACCTGGCGGCGAAGGCGTACGGGCGCCCGACGAGGGGTGGCAAAGGGACCTACGTGTCGTTTCCTGTTCCGCCGAGATCCGAGCTGACGAAGCTGATCATCAAGGCGGCCGACCAGGCCAGCGCGCGCTGGGCGGCCCACCGTGGCCTCGGCTGACGCTCGCGGAACTCCTCCCACATCCGGCCCGATCGAAGACGTTCACGGTGCCTTGGCGACAGCATCCTCACGGGCGAGTAGCAACGAAGATCGCGTTGCCGGGATCACCGGGGGCGTCGTGGACCGCGATGTCGACGAATCCCGCGTCGGCGAGCATCCGTCGGGCCACCTGTTCGCCCCATCCGGTGCCGAGCCCGGCCCCGTCGGCGGCGAGGCTGGTGGTCATGCAGAGCAGCACGCTCACGGCGTAGGTGAACGCGGCGACCGGGTTGTCGATATTCTCGGCCAGGACGCTGGAGATCCGGGGCTCGTTCATGAGGAACGTGCCGCCCGGCCCCAGGGCCCGGTGGATGTTGCGCAGGACGGCATCGGGCGCGGCCTGGTCGTGGATGGCGTTGAAGACCAGCACGGCGTCGAACGACTCTTCGTCGTCGATGAGTTCCGCGTCGGCCACGCGCAGCTTGACGTTGCTCAGGCCTCGCTCCGCCACCGCCTCTCGGCCGCGTTCGATGGCGGCTGCGTCGATGTCGATGCCGACGAAGGTGGAGGCGGGGAAGGCGGCCCCGAGCACCAGCAACGAGTTGCCGGACCCGCAGGCAAGTCGGCCGCGCGGGCGCCGTCGCGCAGCCGGTCCACCAGTCCGGGCGCCAGCGGCAGGATCTCCGGTACCAGCAGGTCCCGGTACATGGGCTGCCACAGCGCGTCCATCACCGGGTGGATGTCGGGCAGGAACGCCTCCCAGGGCACCCCGCCGCCGGTGCGGAAGGCGGTTGCGACGCCGTCCACGTTACGGCCGAGCAGGGTGGTGAGCAGGGCGATCGGCGCCAGGTTGGTCACGCCGTCACCGGTGAGGCTGGCGGCGTGCTCGCGGGGCAGCCAGAAGGTCTCGGACGCCGCGTCGTACTCGACGATCTGGGCGTACGCCAGCGCGGCGAGCCACTCGCGTACGTAGCGCTCCTGCAACCCGGCCCGGTCGGCCAACGCGGCGCTGGTCGCCGGACCCGCGGCGGCGGCCGCGAAGAGCCCGGTTGTGTGTCCGATGTGGATCAGGTACGCCAGTGCGGCGTCGGTGAAGATCCCGAAGAGACGCTCGGTGAAGGCTCGAGCCGCCTCCTCGTCCACTGTGGTCGTGTCCATGGGCCAGACCGTACGGTCCGGGGCCGGGCCAATCATGGGGCGTACACCCTATGTTTCGTCGACCAAGCCGTGCTTGACGGCGAAGAGCGCCGCCATCGCCCGGTTGTTCGCGCCAATCTTCGCGTAGATCCGCTCGACGTGGTTGCTGGCGGTCTTGCGGGAGATGACGAGCCGGGCCGCGATCTCCTTGTGGGACAGTCCACGGGCCACCAGGCGCAGGATCTCGACCTCGCGGGCGGTCAGCCCGGCCGGCCAGGGGCGGCGGCGCCGGGCCCGGTGGCCGTCAGCGCGCAGCACGGCCTCGACGACGTCGCCGTCGAGACGCCCACGCCGCGCCTCCTCCCGTAGCAACGCCGCTGCCTCGGCCGGGTCGGCGGCGGGCCGGTGTGGCCGCTCCTCCAGCCTGGCCCGGTAGGCGTCCGCGGCACCGAGGACGCGCCCACCGACCGAGATCGCGTCGCCGGACAGCCGACCCGGGTAGCCGGATCCGTCGAGGCGCTCATGGTGCTGCCCGGCTATCGGCGCGATGCCGGCCAGCGCCGAGCACGAGGTCAGCATCCGTTCGCTCAGGTACGGATGCAGGCGTACCCGCTCCCAGTCGCCGGCCGAGAGCGGTTCCGGCTTGTCCCAGATCGCGTTCGAAACCCCGAGTCGCCCCAGGTCGTGGACCAGGGCGGCGCGCCGGATCATGCTCGTGTCGTCCTCGGAGAGCCCCAGCTCCGCCGCGGTGCGCTCGGCCAGGGCGGCGACGCCACGAGTGGCCGAGCGTGTACGGGGACTTGAGGTCAACGAAGTCGGCGATCGCCGCCAGGGCATTGTTGAGCTCGTCGTCGTCGAGCTCGCGGTCCAGGTGCGGTTCGACCGCCATCAGCGCATTCCAACTCGTCACCGCGTCCAGTTCGGTGAATATCTCCTCGGCGTGGTCGCAGAACAGGTCGACCAGGTCCGGGTCGAACTGGGTTCCCCGGCGCTCGCGGGCGACGGCGAGGGCCGCCTCGACCTCGCCCGCCTGGTGGAAGACCTCGACCACATCGGCGAGGTTCACCAGTCGTGCGGCGGGATGCAGCTCGGCCCCGCGCAGCCCCTGCGGGTCGCCCTTCCCGTCCCATCGCTCAAACGTCTGCGCGACACAGTCGCGGATCGGGTCATCCAGCCGTAGCCGCTCCATCAGCGCGTCCACCGTGCGCCAGTGGTTCTCGGCGAGGTCGTTGATCACCCGCCAGCCTTCGGTCGGAAAGGTGGCCGCCAGGCGGGCCCGTTCCGTCGCCGGTCGGCCCGAGCCCAGCCGGCGAAGGAGGAACGCCGCCAACTGCGCCCGCCGGCCCTCGTCGATTCACCGGATCTCATGCTTGAGCGCCCGGTCGTCGCCGAACCATCGCGCCAGCTCGTACGCGTCGACGTGGCATCCGACCCAGGCCAGCAGCGACGAGTAGTACACGACCTGCCGCTGCGGTGCATCGAGCCCGAGCTTGTCGGCGAGTCGCAGCGCGATGAAGCTCTGGCGCAGCACGTGCTCCATGGGGTGACCCATGCCGAGGTCGATCCCGAGCGAGAGCGCCGCCAGCAGCTCCGACAGTCGTACCCCGATCCCGGTCTGGTCATCACACCATTCTCGCCGTGGATGTCCGCCCTGGGCTGGTCGCGAAGAGCCCTCGTCGGACCGTGACGAGTTGACCGCCGGCGATCGGTACCAGCGATCGCTCTGGCCTACAGCAGCCAGCCCTGCTCCACGGCCAGGCGGACCGCCTCGGCCCGGGTCCGGGCGCCGGTCTTCCCGATCGCCGCGGAGAGGTGGTTACGTACGGTTCCCTCCGAGAGGCCGAGCGCGGCCGCGATATCCGCGATAGTGCCTCCTTCCCGGGCCGCCCGCAGCACGTCGGTCTCCCGAGCCGTCAGCGGCGACTCCCCACTGGCCAGGGTCTGCGCGGCGAGCGTGGGGTCGACCACCCGCAGTCCGGCGGCGACCCGCCGGACGGCATCCGCGAGCTGCCGGGCCGGGGTGTCCTTGACGATGAAGCCGCTCGCGCCGGCGGTCATCGCCCGGCTCAGGTACCCCGGACGCCCGAAGGTCGTCACCACGAGCACGCGGCAGGTCGGCACCGCGGCCCGCAGCGCCTCGGTGGCCGCGATGCCGTCCAGACCCGGCATCTCGATGTCGAGCAGGGCCACATCTGGCCGCACCTGCCGCGCCACGGCCACCACCTCGTCGCCCCGGCCGACCTCGGCGACGACCTCGAGGTCGTTCTCCAGGTTCAGCAGCGCCGCGAGCGCGCCGCGCACCAGGGCCTGGTCGTCGGCGAGCAGTAGCCGGATCTTCGCGGGTCCGGGTGGGGTGGTCACAGCCGCACCTCCAGCGTGAAGCCGCCATCGGCCGAACGCCCCGCGTGCAGCGTCCCGCCCATGGCCCGGGCGCGGTCCCGCAGTCCGGCCAGGCCGTGGCCGCCCTCGATCGTCACGGCCCCGGCCCGCTCCCGGGCGGACGGCGACCCGTCATCGCGAACGGACACAGTGGAGGGTGTGATCCAGATCTCGCACCGCGAGGCTCCGCTGTGCCGCAGCACGTTCGTGACGCCTTCCCGGACCACCCAGCCGAACAGCTCCCGGCGGTCGGCCGGCACGTCATCGATGGCCGTGGGCAGCTGTGCGTCGATGCCGGCGGCCGCGAGCGCGGTCCGGGCGTTGGCCAGCTCCGTCGCGAGCGTGACCCCGCGATAACCCGCGACGGCCGCGCGGACCTCAGCGAGGGCGTCCCGGGCCAGCCGCTCGACGTCGGCGATCTCCGTCTCGGCGCGGTCGGGGTGCTGGCGGACCACCCGCCCGGCGAGCTCCGCCTTGACCGCGATCACAGTCAGCGAGTGCCCCAGGATGTCGTGCAGGTCCCGGGCGAGCCGCAGCCGCTCCTCCTCGGCGGCCAACCGGGCGATCTCCTGGTGCGCCTCGGCGAGCTGCCGATTTCGGGCGATGATCTGCAGGATTCCCCACATCGCCACCGCAGCCACCAGGATCTGCAGCTGGACGGACAGGTCGATGCGCCAGCCCGGAATGAACAGCCCGGCCAGGAGGGCGCCGAGAAACACGGCGCCCACCACGGCCCAGCTCCATCGCCTCGGCAGCACGGCCGCCGCGATGACGGTCGCATAGACAAGTACCGATAGTTGCTGCTCCCCGAGCAACGCGGTGATGACGGCGCTGAGCCCCAGGGCCACGGCAGTCAGGCCGATCCCGAGGGCGCGTGCCCACCGGGTCTCCCGCCAGACCAGGTGCGGCAGCATCGCGAACGCGGCGAGGTAGGTCACGACGAAGGCCGCGAGCGCCGCCAGTGCGACATATCGCTGGGGGGTTGGAGAGTCCCAGGCGGCCCGCGCGGTGTAGTAGCCGTAGGCGAGCCAGATCGCCGCGAAGAGCCAGGCGAGGCGCAGGCGGGCCGGCACCGTGACGCCCCGGACAGCCGAGACGCTGTGAGCCGGGGCGTCGGGCTCCGCACTGGCGCTCACGGGGGTCACGGTAGCGGTCACGTCGTCGCCTCCGCGGGAAGAGTACGTCGGTGGTCACGCTCGGGCAGTGTCGGACTGGAACCGCCGCAGGGCGATAACCCCGAAGACCAGGGTCCATGCCAGCACCGCCCACACCGCGGTCATCGGGATCGGGGCGTGGAACAGCGGGCTGCGGGCCGCCTGCCCGACCCAGTAGGCCGGCGTCCACTCCGCGACCCGGCGCATCAGGTCCGGCATCGCCTCGGCCGGGACCCAGATCCCACCGAAGGCCGCCAGCAGCATGAACAGCAGACCGGTGATCGGCTGGACCGAGTCCGGCTTCGCGAGGTAGCCGACGACCAGCCCCAGCGCGGCGAAGGGGAGCGCCCCGACCCACGAGATCAGGCCGACCGCCAGCCAGGTCAGCGCCGGGATACGTACGCCCAGCGCCAGCGCGCCGACGACGTAGGTGACGAGCAGCGGCGGCAGCGCCAGGAGCAGGGACACGATCACCTTGGTGAGTCCGTACGCCCTAGGCGTCAGCGGCGTGAGCCGGAGCTGCCGGTTCCAGCCGGCACCGCGCTCGACGGCGATCGTGCCGCCGTAGCCGATGGCGGCCGACATCGAGCCGAACAGGCCCATGCTCACCATCAGGTAGGCGCTCACGGCCGCACCACCCAGGGTCTCGGTTCCGTACAGCCGGCCGAACAGCAGCAGCAGGATCACCGGCATCAGCATGCTGAAGATGAGTGAGCGCCGATTGCGGTACATCCGGAGGATCTCGGTCCGGAGATACGTGATGCTCATGGGGTCTCTCCAACGGTCAGGGCGAGGAAGGCGTCCTCGAGGTTCTGCGCGGTGACTTCGATGTCCCGAGCGGCCGTGCCGGCGAGCAGCTTGCGCAGGGCGGCGTCGGAGTCCCGGCAGGTGAGCACGATGGTGTCGCCGTGGATGTCGACGCTGTCCACTCCAGGCAGAGCGGCGAGTGCGGCGGCGTCGGCGCCGGGCAGGGTGGCGCGGATGGTCCGCCCACTGGCGACGGCCTTGACCTGGGCCGCGCTGCCGTCGGCCACGACCCGTCCGGAGCGCAGCAGGACGATCCGGTCGGCGTAGGCGTCGGCCTCGTCGAGGTAGTGCGTGGCGAAGAGCACAGTCCGGCCGCGCGCGGTCTCCTCGCGCATCGACGCCCAGAATGCCCGTCGGGCCTGAGCGTCCAGTCCGGTGGTGGGCTCGTCCAGGATGATCAGCGACGGGTCGGCGACCAGGGCGACGGCGAAGCGCACCCGCTGCTGCTGCCCGCCGGAGAGGGAACCGACCCGCTTGCGGGCGAGGTCGGCGATGCCGGCCCGCTCCATCACCTGCCGTACCGGCCGCGGCCGGGTGTAGAACGACGCCATCAACGCCAGCGTCTCGCCGACCGTCAGGTCGGGCAGGAGGCCGTTCGACTGCAGCATCGCGCCGACGGCACCGTTGCGGATGGCGTCCTGGGGCGGGCGCCCGTAGATGGCGACGGTGCCGACGTCCGGCCGACTCAGCCCCAGAATCATGTCGATGGTGGTCGATTTGCCGGCGCCGTTGGGGCCGAGCAGCGCGACGACCTCGCCGGGGGCGATGGTCAGGCTGAGGCCGTCCACGGCGGTGACGGCACCGTACCGTTTGGTGAGCCCGGCCAGCTGGATCGCCGGGACCCCGGCCGGCGGGGCCGCGAGGCCGGCTGGGGCGCCGGCATCCGGGCGTGTCGGTGTGGCTGTCATGGCTGCTACGGTGCCAGCCCGGCCCGGCCGGCGCCCGCGACCGACGTCATGCCGGACCCATGACAAATGTCAGGGTTGGTTGCCGTGGGCCGGGCCGACCGAACGCGGTCGCCCGGCGCGATCGTGGCCCACGAGGCCAGCGGCGACCGGACGGCACCGTGAGCCGGGCACACCCGAGCTCTTCCCGACCGGGCGGCTGCCGTCAGCGGTCGCCCGGGTCCGATCGCACGTCGACGCCGATCGAGACCTCGGCGATCGCCGGGGTCTGGAGCAGGTCCTGCCGGAGCTGGTCGATGCGCCGGTGCAGCTCCCACGCGGCCGAGCCCAGCAGGTCGGCCGCCACCTCGACCCGGGCGAGGACGAGCAGCCGTACCGGACCGATGAAGATGACATCGAGATCGGTCACATCCACCACCCAGTCGGGCCGGACGAGCCGCTCGCGGATGGGATCGACGATGTCCGCCGGGGCGGACTCGTCGATGAGCAGCGCCTTCGAACGGCGGGCGAGCAGGTAGGCCACGGCGATGAGCAGCACGCCGATGCCGATGCTGCCGGCGCCGTCCCACGCCGCACGGTCGGTGACTATCCGGAGGACGAGCGCGGCCAGCGCGATCGTGATGCCGATCAGGGCGGCGGAGTCTTCGAGAAAGACGGTCGGCGCGCTGGGGTCGGAGGCTCGGGCCAGCTGTTGCGCCAGGGACCGCCCCGAGCTGCGGGCGCTGCGGCGCAGTTGGCGCCGCGCCACGCGCCACGACCACGCCTCGAAGCCGGCGGCCGCGAGCAGTGTCCCTATGCCTATCCATGGTGACGTCAGCGGCTCCGGCCGGAGCAGGCTGCGTACCCCCTCGCCGATCGAGAGAATTCCGCCGATGAGGAAGATCCCCAACGCGGCCAGGAACGACCAGAAGTAGCGCTCCTGGCCGTAGCCGAACGGATGCCGCCGATCGGGCCGCCTCCGCGAGCGGCTCAGCCCAACGAGCAGCAGCGCCTCGTTGCCCGCGTCGGCGACCGAGTGCAGGGTCTCGGCCAACAGCGCGGCCGACCCGGTGAGCAGGGCGGCGGCCCCCTTCGCCAGCGCGATGAGCAGGTTGGCCGCGATGGCGGTGAGGACCGTGCGCAGGCTCTCGCCACCCCGATCCGGGCTGAGTCTCACGTCGACAGGACCACCTTGTCGGCCGGTGCACTCACCCCGCACGGTAGGCGGCGCGGGCCCCGCCGCCGTGGTCGTTCGTGGATCGTCACCCATTCGGCCGGTCCTCGGCCGGCCGCGACGGTAGCGCTGCCGGGGCAGACCTGGTCAGCTCCGCCCGGGCGGCTGACCTGCGGAAATGCGCGGCCAGCGAGGTCACGGCCAGGGTGGGAAATAGCCTGCGGCCGGCCACAGACGGTCCGGTACCGTGGTACACGGCCTCGGGGCGCTAGCTCAACGGTAGAGCTGCGGACTTTTAATCCGTAGGTTGTAGGTTCGAATCCTACGCGCCCCACCACCCGGAGCACGCTTCTGACCCGCGGAAACATCAACGCGTCCTGCGGTTCCGACGCGGAGCTGTTTAGTGAGCGGCAGGCTGACCCCGGCTGCTTCCGGCTTGACGCGTACGGCGGTGTCGTAGCGGCGGAGGGTAGCCGGGCACGTGGCGTTCCTTCCCTCAGGGCTGTCTCAGGAGGGCGAGGTGCGCGCTGGGGTGGTAGTTCACGAGCTTCCGCGCCGGCGTTCCCGAGGCGTGCCGTATTGGCTGACCGTGCTGGCCACGGTCACCCGTCACATGGCGTTCGCCGTCGCACGCACCGGCATCCCGTGCGGCTGAACAAGGCACATCGAGCGATGGGAACCCTAGGCGGCACGGCAGTCGCTCACCCGACGACACGTCTGTGGACCGGGCCTGAGCGGTGACCGGCCAGCCTGACGTCTCTACGTCGCGGCGACCGCCTGTCGTGTCCGGCGTTGATGTCGTCTGTTCGAACCGCTCCCAGCCGATGTTCAAGCGCAAGTCCTCGCCGTTGGATCGACCAACTCCTCACCGGCTGGAAGGTTGACCTAGAGCGCGGTCTAACACCTAGCGTCGACGCAATGACAGACGACAGCTGCCAGCTGGCTCGTGGCGGGTTCGTTGCGGCGGGTACCGCCGGTGGTGCAGGCGCCAGGATCGATCTCACCGGCAAGACCGTTGTGGTCATCGATGGAGCGTGACGATGATTGACGTTGATATCCGGTACCTGAGGTCGTTTCTGGTTGTGGTGGAGGAGCTGAACGTCACTCGCGCGGCCGCCCGCCTCCACCTGACGCAGCAGGCGGTATCGACGCACGTTCAGCAGTTGGAGCGGTCCCTCCAAGTGGAACTGCTGGTGCGTACGTCTCGTGGCGTGTTGCCCACCGCCGCGGGTGAGGAACTGGCCACGGGGGGCAGGCCGTTGCTGGATGACCTCGCCCGATTGGCGCAGCGGGTGCGGGCAGTCGCCGAGACGGCGGGCCGAGACCGCCGGGCCGGCCTGCTGCCCCCGCGCCACCAACCTGTTCGACTCGAGCGAGTGGACACAGTGGACGATTCGTCCGTGGGTGGGAGACATCGCTGATGTCCGTGCGATGACCGGCTGCCAGCGGCTCGGCCGCGAACAGGCGGATTCTGATGATCATCGCAACACTCGTGGGTTCGAGGGAGTGTTGCGATGGCAGGCAGGGGTGTCCCGGGAGTGGCGCCGCAGACCGCTAAGCGTGAGCAGTACGCCGCGCTGATCGCGAAGGGCGTCGGCAATGCCGAGGCGTGCCGGATCGTCGGGATCAACCGGCGCACGGGAAAACGTTGGCGACACGGCCGCACAATCACGACCAGCAGCGGTCGGAAGCTGCATTATGCGCCGGTGGTCGGTGCGAAGCGGAAGCGGGAGATCTCGGCGCGGTTCCTGTCGGAGGACGAGCGGATCCGCATCGCCGACCTGCGCCGAGCCGGCGAGGGTGTGCGCGCGATCGCCCGCGAGCTGGGGCGCAGCCCGGCCACGGTGAGCAGGGAGCTACGTCGCAACATCGATGCGAGTAGCGGCATGTACCGTCCGCACGGTGCGCAGCGGCTGGCCGAGCAGCGGCGGGCCCGGCCCAAGGTGGGCAAGCTCGTCGCCGACCGGGAACTGCGCGTGTTTGTCGAGGACAAGCTCATGCGGCGGTGGAGCCCGGAGCAGATCGCGCAGGCGCTTCGCGCGGAGTTTCCTGACCAACCGCGCCGCCATCTTGTGCCGGAGACGATCTACCAGGCGGTTTACCGCCCGGAGTTGGGTGGTGGCCTGTGCCGCGAGCTGCCCAAGGTGCTGCGCACCGGCCGGGTGCGGCGCAAGCGGCGCCGCCGGGCTGAGGAGCGCCGTGGCCGGCTGGTCAACTGACGATGATCGACCAGCGGCCCGAGGAGGCGGCCGACCGGGAGGTTGCCGGGCACTGGGAAAGCGACCTGATCACCGGGGAGTCCAACCGCTCGGCTATCGGCACACTGGTGGAGCGGTCGAGCCGGTACACGATCCTGCTGTACCTTCCAGGACGGCACACCGCCGAGGCTGTGCGCGACGCGGTCATCGAGGCGATGAAGGACCTGCCGGTGCAGCTTCGCCGCTCGTTGACCTGGGACCAGGGCAGCGAGATGGCGATGCATGCCGACATCGCCGAGGCGTTGGGCATGCCCGTGTACTTCTGTGAGAAGGCCAGCCCGTGGCAGCGGCCCAGCAACGAGAACACCAACGGGCTGCTGCGCCAATACTTCCCGAAGGGCACCGACCTGCGCCGCCACGACGCCGACGAGCTCGCCGCAGTCGCCGACGAGTTGAACACCCGTCCCCGCAAGACGCTGGCGTGGCAGACCCCCGCCGCAACGTTGGCCGCGGCCGCGGCCCGGTCCTGAAGCTCCTAAACTGGTCGGCGCCTGACAGGATGGCCTCATGGCACAGATGCGCCGCCGCGACCCCGAGCCGCCGCCCGGCCCGCCGAGGATCGAGTTCAAGCCCGGCATGGCCAACGAGATGCTGCGCGAGTTGGCGCCGCTGCTCGCCGAAGAGGGAATTGACATCAATAATATAGAGGCTGTCTA
>JADGGF010000238.1 GCA_019690055.1 Micromonosporaceae bacterium | reverse complement strand
CCGTCCGGGCTGTTGTCGTCCGCGATGAGGACGTCCACCTCCGGCACCGCGCGCCGCACCCGCCCCACGATCGTCCGGACGTTGTCGGCCTCGTTGTAGGTCGGAATGACCACCAGCACGCGTCCGACGCCGGGGTACCCCTCGTTCACTCGTCAGCCTCTCGCTTCGTCGTCGTGGTCTGTCCGCCGACCAGGGCGTCGCCTGGTCGCGGCTCGGGCCGCCCGGCCGACCCGTCCGCCGACGGCGCCGGCGGCGTCAGCGGGTCGTCGGGTGCCCCGGTGACATCGGTCGGCTCCGCAGCGCCCGCCGCGGGCTCTGAGACCGCCGTGTCGTCATTCAAGGCTCTCACATTCGCCCGCCGGAACCGGACGGCGAGCGCCAGCCCGACCAGCACCACGGCCCCGGCCGCCAGGACCACCTCGGGCACCACGCCCAACCATGTCGCAATCGTACGACCGGTGGAGAGCGGTATCGTCCGTTCGATGACCGCCTGGGTGAAGAACTCGGTCGCGTCGTACACCGTGCCGTGGCGGTCGACGAACGCGGAGACGCCGACGGTCGAGGCCATGAGCGCCTCCCGGCCGTGCTCGACCGCGCGCAGCCGGACCATCGCCAGCTGCTGGCGCGCCTCCGCCTCGTCGAAGGTCGCGTTGTTGGTCTGCACCACGAGGACCTGCGCCCCGCCGGTGACGGCGTCGCGCACCACCTCGTCGTAGGCGACCTCGAAGCAGATCACGTCGCCGATCGTGGCTGGGCCCATGGTCAGCACGCCGGGCGCCTCGCCGGCCACGAAGTCGCGCCGGACCAGGTCCACCTGCTCGGTGATGAACTCGCGGATGAACGAGCGCATGGGCACGTACTCGGCGAACGGCACGGGGTGCCGCTTGACGTACGTCCGCGTGGGGCCGTGCTCGGGGTCCCAGACGATGCCGACGTTGCGGACCTTCGTGGGGTCGTCGTCGTCCTGCAGCCCCCCGACCAGGATCGGCGCCCCGATGGCCCGGGCGGCCGCCGAGATCCGAGCGGCGGCGTCCTGGTAGCGGAACGGGTCGATGTCGCTGGAGTTCTCCGGCCAGACCACCAAGTCCGGCCGCGGGGTCTGCCCGGCCGCGACCCGGGCGGCCAGGTCCAGCGTGGCGTTGACGTGGTTGTCCAGGACCGCCCGCCGCTGGGCGTTGAAGTCGAGCCCGAGCCGGGGCACGTTGCCCTGGACCACCGCGACCCGGACCGTCGGCGTGTCTGGCCCGGGTTGCGGGTCGCCCCACAGCAGCGGGGCCGGGGCCACGCTGACCAGGACCGCCACTCCGAGGGCGGTCGCAGCCGCCCGGAGGGTCGCGCGCCGCGGTGGGTCACCCTCGGCCGAAGGCCGTACGGTCGCGGACCGGCCGTCGAGCGCGACCCGTACGGCCAGCGCGACCAGCCCGCCGACCAGGCCCACGGCCGCGGTGACCAGCGGGGCCCCGCCGATCGCGGCCAGCCCCAGCAGCGGGGAGTCGGCCTGGCTGAACGCGAGCCGGCCCCACGGGAAGCCGCCGAAGGGGATGCGGTCGCGCAGCGCCTCCTGGAGCACCCAGAGCGTGGCCGTCGCCACCGGCCAGGCCCAGCGCCGGCGGTCGACCACGGGGCTCACGAGGGCGCTGAGCCCGCCCAGCAGCGCGAAGAACACGGACTCGCCGACCGGCAGCCACAGCCACACTGAGCCGACGACGATGCCCGCCCAGGACAGTAGCGGGAGCAGCAGGCTCAGCCCGGTGATGAGGCCGAGGCCGGCGCTGGTGAGGAACCCCTGTCGGTGGGTCGCCAGGGCGAACAACGCCACCCCGACCGGCGCCATCCACCACAGGTCGTACGGCGGGAACGCCACGAGCAGGGCCAGCCCCGCTCCGACCGCCAGCGCGACCCGCCCGATGCCGGCCCGGATGCGCACCGTGGTGTCAGGAAGGACGCCTTCCTGCGCCTCCAAGCGGAGGAGGGCGTCCTTCTTGACATCGGGCTCGACGTCGGACGCCGCCGGCCGGGCGAGAAGGTCCACTCCGCCATCGTGCCCGACTCGGGGTCGCGGGACGAACCGGGTTGGCCGAACTCTCAGCAAGCTTTGAGCGCCCTGTGCAGCGCCCTCCCACGGCCAGGCCGGTGGACCGCCGGACCGCCCACGATCTTGGAGTTTCGTACCCCCTATGGGGGGTCTGGACTTCCAAGATCGCGAGCCCGGCGAAACGGGTGTTCCGGAAGAGCAACGCGGGGCGCGGCCTCATTGCCGCGCCCCGCCCCCCAGGCCCCTCCTGGCCGGCGGCAAGGAGTGCTGGTCGCGGCCTTCGGACCGGCCCCGAACGAGCTGGCTGCTCGCCCGCGGGTCGTTGTCTACTGGCCGCACCGCGCGCCCTGCCTCGTGGCCCTGCGGAAACTGGTAGCCACCGTCCGCACGGTCGCGGCGGTGACGGGTCGCAGGTCCACGCCGCGAGGCGGCAGCCGGTAGTCGCCCGGTCGCCCGCACCCACCCACTGGTCCTGGCGGTGTCGCCCAGGGCAATGCCCCTGACGACGCTTGGCCAGCAGCTGTAGCGCCAGGGCGCCCAACGGCCGCCCCACGGGAAGGACCCCATGACCGTACGTTGTGGTCCGGGCATCCTGTCAACGACCGTGCGGACAGAATCGTCGGGCGTGTCGGGCGTGTCGCACGGCGTGTCCGAGCCACCCCGCCTGCGATCGACTAAAACGAATATGCGTTACCGGCCAAGGCAGTGAGCAACTTCACGGCTACCGCTGGGTACGGCCCGGCGAGCAGACCGGCTGGCGCGAGCACATACGACGCATCGACAACTATCCGTGCTGACTCCGGCGGGGCCCAGCCGCCGGCATGATCGGTGAGCACCGCGCGCAGCACACGGTTTCCGGCTCCGGGTAGGTGACGCAGCACACCACCCGAGCCCACGACCAGCCGAACCCGGCGCAGATCACGGCCGCGGGCGTGCCGTCGCACCGCCACCGTCGCGGCGAGTTCGGCGAGACGCACGTCCACCTCACGATCGTCCTCGTCGACGGCAGTCATGGTCGGCTCGGCCGCGCGGCGCTCGGCCGCGGCGAGGAGGGGACCGATCTCGGCCTCGGCGAGCAGCCGTTCCCGCCGGGCCGCGTCAACGATTCCGGGGGCACTGGCCCGGACGCCCAGGTCGCCCTCGACGGTGCGACCGTGCCAGGCGGTGCCGGACACGTCGTCCGACCGGGGTGAGCCGTCCGGTGGTTCGATCGCCGAGTAGACATCCGTGGTCGCACCGCCGACGTCCACCACGAGCACGTCACCGCCGACGACGGTGGCGAGCCGCGTCACCGCGGTGAGCACGATGTCCGGCGTGGGCCCGCGCACCAGCGAGACGAAGCGGCGCCCGCGCGAGAGGTGCTTGCCGCCGATCACGTGGCGCAGGAACACGTCGCGGATCACGGCCCGCGCCGGCTCGGGGTTGAGCTCGCCGATGCGAGGCAGAACGTTCTCGGCCCCGACGGCGCGGGGACCGAGCTGGGCGAGCGCGTCGGCCCGGACGTCGGCGTTGCCGGCGACGACGATCGGCGTGCGTAACGCCTTCGATTTCGCCAGGGTGGCCGCGTTGTGGCGCAGGACCTCCTCGTCACCGCCGTCGGTGCCACCGACGAGCAGGATGACGTCGGGCCGCTGGGCGGCGAGCGCGCCGATGGCCGTGCGGTCGAGGCGGCCGGCGGTCGCGTGCACGACCCGCGCCCCGGCCGAGAGCGCCACCCGCTGCCCGGCCGCCACCGTGACGAGCTCCTCATTGCCGACGACGGCCAGGCGCAGACCGCCGCCGGCCGACGAGCAGACGTCCACTCTGGATGGTGTCAGGCCGAGGTCGGCGATCGCCGCGTCGAGGCCGTGCAGCACGTCGGTGTCCACTGTGGTCGGATGCTCGGCGGTGCCCACGAGGGCCCCGGTGGCCAGGTCAACCGCGGCTACCTTCGTGAAGGTTGACCCGACGTCGGCGGCCACGGCCACGATTACGCTGGTGCTCGCTCCGCTCGCACGGGCCCGGCGAGCTTTGAGCCTTGCGTTTCCCTCGTCGCTCGCTCGTTCCTCGCTCGACTCCTCGGTCCAACGCAAGCCCTCGCCGGGCCGGTCCGGGGTCATTTCTGGCGAACGACCACGGTGCCGGTGGCGGTCACGGCCACGATCGGCGGGTCGAGCACCTCGGCCGCCGACTCGGCGATGTCGGGCCGGCCGCGACAGACAACCCGACACACGAAGTCGATGACGCGGCTGCGGTTACCCACCCGGGTGAGGGTCGCGGTCACCTCGACGACGTCGCCGGCGCGGACGGGCGCGGTGAACTGAACGTCCGAATAGGACGCGAACAGACCCTCGTCCCCGTCGTGCTGGATGCACAGGTCGGTGGCGACGTCGCCGAAGAGGCCGAGCACGTACGCCCCGTCGACGAGGTTGCCCGCGTAGTGCGCGTGGCTGTAGGGGACGTACCGCCGGTGGGTCACGGTCAGCCCGACACCCGTGGTCTGCGTCATGCCGCCGCCTTTCGTTGCCGAAGTGCGTGGACGAGGTAGCTCGCCACCTCCCGGGGAGTGGTGCCCCGGCCGAAGATCCGGTCCACCCCCAGATCGGCGGCGGCGCGTTCGTCGAAGCGCGGGCCGCCCACGACCAGCAGGGGCCGGCGCTGGGCCGGGAACGCCTCACGGAACGCGGCCGACATCGCTCGCGTGTTGTGCAGGTGCGCGTCCTTCTGCGTCACCACCTGGCTCACCAGCACGGCGTCGGCCTTCGCCTGGCGGGCCGCCTCGACCAGGTCCGGAATGCTCACCTGCGCACCGAGGTTGCGGACCGCGATCTCCCGGTACGACTCCAGGCCCTTCTCGCCGGCGATGCCCTTGACGTTGCAGATCGCGTCGATGCCCACGGTGTGCGCGTCGGTGCCGATGCAGGCGCCGACGACCGACAGCCGGCGCCGCAGCGTCGAGCGGATCGCCGCGTTGACCTCCTTCGGGGTCAGCAGCGGGAAGTCGCGCTCCACCACCTCGACCCGGGACAGGTCGACCAGGTGGTTGACGCGGCCGTACACGACGAAGAAGGTGAATCCGTCTCCAATGGCCTTGGTGTGCACGACCGTGGCCGGATCCAGCCCCATCTTGGCGGCGAGCTGCAGCGCCGCCCCTTCGGCGAGCTTCCCGTACGCCACGGGCAGCGTGAAGCTCACCTGCACCATCCCGTCCCCGGTGGTGTCCCCGTACGGCCGCACAATCGTCGCTTGCTCACTCATCGGTCGCCTCGAGGAGGTCGGTGGCGGGGTTGTAGTAGTCGGACTCCTTGGCGGCGACGCCCTCCAGGCCGCGGCCGCCGTCGGCCGGGCGGCGCATGACGCCGAAGGTCCCCTCCCCGATCGCGGTGAGCAGCCCGACGTCGACGATCCGCTCGAGCAAGGCGACCGCCTCGGCGAGCACCTGGTGGGCGCGGCGCTGGATGAAGCCACCGGGCGTCGGCACGAAGTCCTCGTGCAGGTTCCCCGCGGCGTTCAGCACGTACTTGACGTTCTGGAGGGCGATGTCACGGTCGGAGAGCCAGGGGGTGGCGATCGCCTCGGTCATCATGCCGACCAGCAGGATGCTCTGCCCGGTCATGACCCCGGCCAGATTGAAGAAGCCGTCGAGCAGGTTGCCCCGGAAGATGTCGCCGGTCATGTGCTTGGTCGGCGGCATCCACTTGAGCGGGGCGTCGGGGAACAGCTCGCGAGCCAGCAGCGCGTGGGCGAGCTCCAGCCGGAACGACTCGGGCAGATCCGGGTTGATCTCGAAGGCGTGGCCGAGGCCGAGCTGCCAGTCGGCCAGGCCCGCCTCGTGGGCGAAGTACTCGTTGAGCAACTGGGACACGGTCACCGTGTGGGCCGCCTCGACCGCGTCGGCCGTCGTCAGGTAGTTATCTTCACCGGTATTGATGATGATGCCGGCCCGGGCGTGCACCTGACGGGCGAAGCGCTGGTCGACAAACGTACGGATCGGGTTGATGTCGCGGAACAGGATGCCGTACATGCTGTCGTTGAGCATCATGTCCAGCCGCTCCAGCCCGGCCAGCACCGCCATCTCCGGCATGCACAGCCCGCTGGCGTAGTTGGTGAGCCGGATGTAGCGGCCGACCTCGCGCGACGTCTCGTCCAGCGCCGCCCGCATGAGCCGGAAGTTCTCCTGGGTGGCGTACGTGCCGGCGTACCCCTCCCGGGTGGCGCCCTCGGGCACGTAGTCCAAAAGGGACTGCCCGGTCGAGCGGATCACCGCGATGATGTCGGCGCCCGCCTTCGCCGCGGCCTGCGCCTGCGGGATGTCCTCGTAGATGTCGCCGGTCGCCACGATGAGGTAGATCCACGGGCGTTGCGGCGGGTCGCCGTACCGGCGGATGAACCGGTCCCGCTCGCGGCGACGTTGGTCGATGCGGCGCAGGCCGGCGGCCACGGCCCGGCGCGCGGCCGCGGCGGCGGCGTGACGAGCGCGTCCGGTGGGGACGGTGAACCGTACCGACCCGGCCGCCGCCTTCTGGGCCAGCAGGGTCGGGTCGGCCAGGCCGTGCTCAGCCATCGCGTGCCAGACCGGCAGCGCGACGCCGTGACCCAGCCCCACGTCGGCGACGACCGCGTCGACCAGGCGGTTCACCCACGGCGTGCCGTCCGGATCAGCCCCGGTCACTCCGGCCAGGCGCAGCGTGGCCCGTTCCACCGCGACCGTTGTGTGGCGCCGGGCCAGCTCGACCACGGGCGCACCGGCCTGCGCGGCGAGTGCCCGGGCCCGGGCCACGAGCGCCGGGTCGAGGTCGAGCTTGCCCTGTGGCGCCGCGGGGCTCGGCGAGGCCGGGGCGGCGCGGGTCCCCGCCGGCGC
>JADGGF010000237.1 GCA_019690055.1 Micromonosporaceae bacterium | reverse complement strand
GCCTTCGGCCACGGCGCCCGCGCCGATCTCCCCGGTGCTCCCACGCTGCTCGGCTGCTATCACGTCAGCCAACAGAACACATTTACCGGGCGACTCACGCCACACATGCTCGATGCCGTACTTCGGCACGCGGCGGACATCGCCGGAGTAGCCTCGGAATAGTGAGGATTCTCGTTGTTGGCGCCGGGCACGTGGGTCTGTACGCCGCCCTGCGCCTGTCACGCAAGCTGCGGGCTGGCGAGGCCGAGGTCACGGTGGTCGACCCACAGCCACACATGACCTATCAGCCGTTCCTGCCCGAGGCGGCTGCGGGCAACATCTCGCCCCGGCACACGGTCGTCCCGCTGCGGCGGGAGCTCAAGCGCTGCCGGGTGCTCTCGGGCGAGGTAACCCACATCTCGCACGCGGACCGGGTGGCGACGGTGCAGCCCATCGTCGGGCCGCCGGTTGAGGTCTCCTACGACCACATCGTGGTGGCGCCCGGATCCGTGTCACGGTCGCTGCCGATCCCGGGACTGCGGGAGCAAGCGGTCGGCTTCAAGACGATCGGTGAGGCGGCCTGGCTGCGCAACCACATTCTCGAACGGCTCGATGTCGCGGTCACCACGGTGGACCCGGCGACCCGACGGCGCGCCCTGACCTTCGTCTTCATCGGCGGCGGCTACGCCGGCATTGAGGCATTGGCCGAGATGGAGGACATGGTCCACTCGGCCCTGCGCTACTACGAAGGGCTCTCCCAGACCGACCTCCGCTGGGTGCTGGTGGAGGCGACCAACCGGATCCTGCCCGAGGTCGGCGAGAAGATGGGCGCCCACACGGTCGACCTGCTGCGGGAGCGGGGCATCGACGTCCGTCTCGAGACGCGACTGCAGTCCTGTGTGAACGGTGTGGTGAAGCTGTCGGACGGGGACACCTTCGAGGCGGACACGATCGTGTGGACCGCCGGGGTGAAGCCGTCGCCCATGCTGGAGCGGACGGACTTCCCGCGCGACGACAAGGGCCGCATCACCTGCCTGCCGACGCTGCAGGTTGTCGACGGGCAGGGCCGGGTGGTCCCGGGCGCCTGGAGCGCGGGCGACTGCGCCGCCGTCCCGGACCTCACCGCCGCTGAGCCCGGCACGATGTGCGCACCGAACGCGCAGCACGCGATCCGGCAGGCCCGGGTGCTCGCCGACAACATCGTGGCCACGCTGCGAGGGCAGCCGCTGCGTCGCTACCGGCACCGCACCGTCGGATCGGTGGCGAGCCTCGGGTTGTACCAGGGCGTGGCGCAGATCTACGGCATCAGCATCCGTGGCTGGCCGGCCTGGTTCGCGCACCGCACGTACCACGTGTTCCGGGTGCCGAGCGTCAACCGCAAAATCCGCGTGCTGGTGGACTGGACGCTCGCCTTGTTCCTGCGGCGGGAGGTGGTCTCGCTCGGCGGTCTGCACCGGCCGCGCGAGGAGTTCACCGAGGTGACGCCGCACGTGGACGAGCCCGCACCGCAGCGCGAGCCGGTGGGCGCGCGCTGAACCACCAGACCGTACGGTCACCGACCGCGCTGACACCTCTCCTCGGCCGCTGACCGTACGGTCCCGTCATCGGGTGACCCGCCAGGTCCAGGTGTCCACAATGGGCGTTCCGGGCCCGAGCAGTTGCTCCAGTGTGGAGCGTAGAGCCGCCGCGTTGGGTACGGGGGCCAGCGCGACGCAGTCCGCGCGCCAGAACTCCAGGTCGGCTCGGGCCTGCTCCCGCATCTCGTCGGTGATCACCGGCACCTGGCCGGTGACGGCGACGTCGGCGAGCAGCGCCGAGGTCGGCCGTTTCCAGGTGCCGACCGACGCCCGGCCGTCCCGGCCGTAGTTGGCGATGAAGAATCCCTCGGGCAGGCCGAAGGCGGCGTTCGCGGCGGCGGCCCAGCGCATGGGGTCGGGCTCGTACGGGGTCGGCAGCGGAACCGGGACGAGCACGCCGCCCTCCGGCACGCACTTCCGCCAGGCTCCTGTGGTGATGAAGGCCGGTACGGGGGCGCGGTCGGTGGCGGGCAGGGGCACCGGGAACAGGGGCAGCAGCGCCGCCGCGACCGCCAGCGGCACCGCTTCCGGCGCCCACCGGTTCACCCGCACCGGACCTCGGGTGCGCATCGCCTCCCGCAGCGCATCCGCCGTCCCCGCCCGCGCGGCGTGGACCGCGTCGACCAGGACCACCGCGATGAGCGGGATCAGGGCGAGCGCGTACCGGGTGGGCAGCGCTGCCTCGATCACCGGGATCCCGGCGATGAGCCGGTAGAGGCTCGGGAAGCCGGTCGGCTCGCCGTTCACCGTCACGGTCACGCCCAGCGACAGGTAAGCCAGAACCACCATCGCCACGGCGGCGGCGACCACGCTGGGTGTGCGGCGGCGCCAGACGACCAGCGCGACGAGCAGGACGATGAGGGGCACGCCCAGGTAGGCGTTCAGCTCGGCCGGGCCGGAGGCGAGCCGCCCCGCCTCGGCCGACCCAGCGATCGACAGCGGCGAGTAGACCAGGTAGCTGAGCACATCCGCGTAGAAGTACTTCGCGGCGAACGGGGCGTTGGGCACATGCCGCGGACCGGCGAGCTGCATCCACAGTGGATAGAGGAGCACCAGCGTGCTCACCGCCGCGGCCAGCGTCAGTCCAGACAGGACGGTCGGCGCCATTTGTCGGGCCCACCACGGCCGGGCCGCGGCGTAGGCGAGCGAGAACAGCAGCAGCGTCAGGGCAGTGAGGTAGAGCACCTCCTCGCCGAGGAAGACCTGGGCGCAGACCAGCGCGGCGAGGCCGAGGGACGCCGCCAGGGCTGTTCGCGACGTCCGCGCGTGGGCCAACCGGATGACGCACCACACGATCGGCGGCACCAGCCACTGGGCGCTCATGTGCAGGTGGCTGTTCGACTGCGAGATCATCCCGGGCGCGAACCCGGCCACGAGCCCGCCGACCATCGCGGCCACCCGGTCGCGACGCAGCCCCCGGGCGAACAGCAGGTACCACCCGGTCGCGGTCGCCGCGAGGTTCAGCGGCACCAGCAGCGCGAACGACACGCTCGCCCCGAACAGCACGGTCACCGGCGCCATCAGGATCCCGTGCAGGATGTGCGAGGCGTTGCTCATCAGGTTGACCCCGTCCGGCGAGTTCAGGCGACCCGTGAGCAGGTCGAACTCGCCCGTCCAGAACAGCACCCCGTGGGCCAGGAACCACTCGATCAACGTCTGGTCGGCCACGTTGTGGGCCAGGGCCCGGGTGGCCGGGTCCGGCCAGAGTCCGTGACCGATCCAGGCGGCCAGGGCGAGGTAGACCAGGCACACGCCGGCGTCGGTCCGGCCCGTCACCCCGACGCGCGCGGTCAGGCGTCGTACGCCCGTCGCCCACCGCCGGGGCGGCCGCCCCCGGGGGGTCCATTCCCGGGTCGCCCATCCCCGGGTCGTCGGCCGCCAGCTCGCCCGCTGGTGGGGCGCCCGCGTTCGCTCCACGGGCGCCACGCTATCGGTTGACCCCCGTCGACCGGCTACCCTGAACACACGAGGTTCGTCCCACCAAGACCGACCTTCGTTTCCCGCCCGGGTGGTGGAACGGCAGACACGGCTGCCTTAAAAGCGGCTGCTTCGGCGTGCGGGTTCGAATCCCGCTCCGGGCACCCAGACAACGACGGCCCGGCTTCACCGCAGTCGAAGCCAGGCGCCGTCCTCGTCGACCTCGATCACCGGACGTACGGGCTCGGACACGTCACGTCGCGCAGAGGCCGCGAGCGCGGAGTCCACGTCGGCGAAGCCCGTCAGGTCGGTCAGGACCTGCCGGGTCGGCGGCATCATCGGCAGGCGGCTGACGGCCTCGGCCGGGGGCAGCCACAGGGCGTGGTCGGCCTCCCCGGACGGGTCGACGGGCTGCTGCCCGGCGGGCAGAGCGGCGAGGAAAAAGAACGTGTCGAACCGGCGCGGCTCGAACTCCGGGGTGAGCCACCGGGCCCACGGGGCGAGCGTGGTCATCGCCAGCGTCACCCCGGTCTCCTCCGCCACCTCCCGCACCGCGGCGCGGAGGACGGCGCGCGCCTCCGTCACCGGCAGTCCCATCCGGCTGATCACCGACGGGTCGACGTCCGACCCGGTCGGCGGCGGCGCGTCGGTCGGGGCCACGTCGGTGGGCGACTCATCGGCGGCTGACATGTCGGCCGGCGACACGCTGCCGCCCGGGAAGGCGTACATGCCGGGGGCGAAGGCCATGGTCGCCGCCCGGCGCTGGGTGTAGATCTCCAGCCGCCCGTCGTGGTCGCGGAGCAGCACGACCGTGGCGGCCAGGCGGGGCACGGCCGGCACGGCCCCCGACTCCTGGAAACGCTGCGCGTGCTCGGCGAGCCAGCGCGGCGCCGCGACCCGGTCCGGTCGACCGTCGGCTGCTCCACCATCGAGTGTCACGGCGAGGACCATAGCCAACCCGTCCGAGCCGCCCGTCACCGGCGTCGGCCAAGCGGAGACGGCCGTCGCACGTGCACCCCTCGGCCGGGTCTGCGTCCTACGCCCGGGTGCGCGACAGCGCTACGCTGTTGACTGTTTCTTTGCCACGAGACCATCAGGAGGCCTCCGTGCGAAGCTCCAACCCGGTCCTCACCCGGCTGACGCCGGAGACCCACACCGCGCCCGCACCCGGGTACGGCGCCGGGTACGGGTCGCCCTACCCGACCTACCAGGAGCCCACGTACGTGGCTCAGCAGGACCGGATGACCATCGACGATGTCGTGGTCAAGACGGTCAGCATGCTCGGCCTGGTTCTCGTCTCCGGCTTGGCGACCGCGTACCTCATCAAGGACCCCGGCACGCTGCTGATGGCCTGGATCGGCGGGGCCATCGTCGGCCTGGTCCTCGGTCTGGTGATCTCGTTCAAGCGGATCGTGAGCCCGCCGCTCATGGTGGCCTACGCCATCGTCGAGGGCGTCTTCCTCGGGGCCGTTTCCAAGGCATACAACACCGCCTTCCATGGCATCGTGTTGCAGGCGGTCATCGGCACGTTCGCGATCTTCTTCGTGATGGCGGCGCTGTACAAGGCGAGGGTCATCCGCGCGACGCCGAAGTTCGCCCGGTTCATACTCGGCGCCGTCATCGCCGCGGTCGTCGTGATGCTGGCGCGCCTCGTGGCGAGCATCATCTGGCCCGGCAATGTCCTGTCCAACGGCAGCGGGATCGCGATCCTGATCAGCCTGGCGATCATCGCGATCGGTGCGCTCACCTTCATCCTCGACTTCGACCAGGTCGAGCATGCCGTGACCCAGGGCGCGCCGAAGAACATGGCCTGGATGTGCGCCTTCGGCATCCTGGTCGGCCTGATCTGGGTCTACCTCGAGGTGCTGCGCCTGCTCAGCTACCTGCGCTCGGAGTGACCACCGTCGGGTGACGCTCCGTGCCCAAGAGCAAGCTTGATCCAGCGGCCGCGCGACTCCGTGCGGCCGCTGGTCGTTTGGTGCACCGGGTCGAGCACTGGAACCCGGATCGGTGGTCCCAGCCGGCCCGCCCCGCGGTCTCCGACACCCCCGTTGATCTAGGGCTGGGAGTGGTGCCTGGAGATCAACTCACCGCTCCAAGCCCTAGATCAACGGAGCCGACGAAAGCGGACGTGGTACATGCGCTCGTCCAGCGGCTCGCCGACCGCTGTGCCCGTCTGGAGGGCCGGCCGGCGCAGGCCGTACCCCGGTTGGACAACGACCTGTCCCTGCCCGACCAGTTGCAGGTGATGGTGGCCGACCTGGCCCTGGTCGGGGCGAGCGACGAGGAACTCCAGGCCGCCATCGCGGACATCGAGGCCACGGCCGCCCGGTTGTAGCCGGCCCGTTGGCAGCCGCTGGGTCGTCGCCATGGGGTTGTCGCCGCCCGCTGGTGCCTGGTCGCCGCGCCCGGGCCGATCGCCGGGCCCGGGTCAGTCGTTGATCGACGACGGGAGACCCGCCGCTGCGGCGAGCTCCGGGAAGAGCGCGTGCGCGATGACCCGGTACCCGTCGGCCGAGGGGTGGAAGCCGTCGCGGCACAACATGCCCGCGTCGGCGCGGAACACCGGTCCGGCCTGGCCGCCAAGGTCCACGACGGCCGCTCCGGCAGAGCGGGCGGCGCTGGCCTGGGCGCGGGCCACCCGGCGCCCGTACCAGCCGGCGAGCTGCCGCAACGGCGGGGCGAGCGCCCGCGCCGCGCCCAGATCCGGGCAGGTGCCGACGACCACCGAGGCCCCACCGTCGCGCAACCGGCGGACCGCCGTCGCCAGGCTGGCGGCCGCCTCGCCAGGGCGGACCAGGTGCGTGGCGTCATTGGTGCCGATGAGGATGACCGCGACGTCCGGCTTGGCCCCGAGCTGCGCCCGGGCGACCTGGGTGGCGAGATCGGCGCTGCGGGCCCCGGCCACGGCCACGGTCGAGAGTGTGACATTGGCCCCGGCGTCGGTGAGCATGCGGGTGAGCTGACCGCCGAGGGTCTGCTCCGCGGTGTCGACCCCGACGCCGAGGGCGAGGGCGTCACCGAGCAGCATCAGCCGCAGGGGAGCACCGCCCTTGCCACTGGTCGTTCCGCGCACCGTGAGCCCCAGGTCGGGCTTGGCGTAGGTACGCGAGCGAGCGGCGACGATCTCGGCGGCGAGCAGCGCCGCTCCGCCCAGCGTGCCGGCGAGGAACGCGATCCCCGCCCCCTTCGCGAGGCGGCGGACCGCCCGGCGAGCGTTCATGGCCACCTCCGTGCCCCGTTGCGCCACCCGCGACTACACGTTCGAGTGCGACTGTGACACGCAGGGTACGGCTCCGCCCGGCGTTCGCCCAGCCACGTCGGCGTCTGCTCCTTTCGTGGCGTCGCCCGCGGCCCTGGCGCCAGCCGGCCCGGCACCGCCCGCAGCCTGCGCACCACCGTGCCCACCACCGGCCTCGAGCCGGGCACCGCCGTCGACCCGAGCCC
>JADGGF010000236.1 GCA_019690055.1 Micromonosporaceae bacterium | reverse complement strand
CCCCGGGGGGGTGGGGGGGGGGGGGGGGGGGCGCCGCGGGCCCCCACCCCCACGTCGTTTTGGCTCTGCCCCACCTCGTTCGGTGCTCGGCCCACGTCGTTTTGTGCTCGGCCCACGTCGTTCTGTGCTCGGCCCCCGTCGTTCTGTGCTCTGCCCCACGTCGTTTGTGCTCGCCCGCGACTTGCATCCGGTACCCAGGTACGGGTTTAGCGTGGTGAGGACGACGAGAAAGGGGGTGGTCACGATGACCAACCCGGGAATGCCTATCGCACCCGACGCCTGCACCCTACCCACGGCTGAGCGGCCGACGCGGGTCGCCGAGTTCGACGACCTGTTCGCCACCGCGGTGACCTGGGTCGAGCGACCCGAGCCGACCCGGCTGCGGCTCGGGCTTCCGGCCGACCCGGAGGTGGCCGGTCGGGCCGCGAACCTGGCCGTGCGGGAGAACGACTGCTGCGCGTTCTTCACGTTCGCCCTCACCACGTCCGGACGGACCGTGCACCTCGAGGTCACGGTGCCCCCGGCGTACGCCGAGGTGCTGGACGGGCTCGCCGCCCGGGTGCCCCCCGCCGTACGGTCGGTGCCGCCGGCCGCGGTGTCCGGGCCGGGGACGCGGGCGTGAGCGCCGGCCTGCGGTCGGGGCAGGTCGCCGCCGCGGCCGGCGTGAACCTGCAGACGCTGCGCCACTACGAGCGCCGGGGCCTGCTGGCCGAGCCGGAGCGTACGCTCGGCGGCCACCGCGTCTATCCACCCCAGACGGTCACGCTGGTACGGATCATCAAGGCGGCACAGCGGCTGGGTTTCACGCTCGATGAGGTGGCGGACCTGCTCGACACGGCTGCCCACCGGCATCGCCGGGGCCGCGGGCTGCAGGCTCGGGCCCAGGCCAAGCTGGCCGAGATTGAACAGAAGATCGCCGATCTGGTCGTCATCCGGGACACGCTGCGGGAGGCGGTGGCGGCCGGCTGCGACGACCCGGTGGCCTGCGCCCAGAACGACCGCTGCCCGCTGCCCTTCCCCGGCCTGGCTAAGCCGCCGGTACGGTCGGCGTCGTGACCGTTGCCAAGTCGATCGTGCTGTTCCTGCTCGCCGCCCTGGCCGAGATCGGCGGCGCCTGGCTGGTCTGGCAGGGCTGGCGGGAGCACCGCGGGCTGTGGTGGATCGCCGCCGGCCTGCTGGCGTTGGGGGCGTACGGGTTCGTCGCGACGTTCCAGCCCGACCCGCACTTCGGCCGGGTGCTCGCCGCCTACGGTGGGGTCTTCGTCGCCGGATCGCTCGCCTGGGGCGTGGCGGTGGACAAGTTCCGCCCGGACCGGTGGGACCTCATCGGCGCGGCCATCTGCCTGCTCGGCGTCGCCGTCATCATGTACGCCCCGCGCGGCCCGGTAGCGTGACGGTCACCCGCAGGCCGCCGCCCTCGCGGGGCACGGCCACCACCCGGCCGCCGTGCCCGCGCACAATCGCGGCGACGATGGACAGGCCCAAGCCGAAGCCCCGCTCGGGACCCGTCCGAACGCTGCCCAGGCGCCGGAACGGCTGGAAGATCGTCTCTACCTCGTACGGCGCGACGACCGGTCCGGTGTTGCTGACCACGAGCTGCGCGTCATCCCCCACCGTGCGGGTGGTGACCTCGACCCAGCCGCCGGCGGCGACGTTGTGGCGGATGCCGTTCTCCACCAGGTTCTGCACCAGCCGCTCGATGAGGACGGGGTCCCCGGTCGTCGGCGCGGGGGCCAGCCGGGAGCGCAGGTCGACGGAGTCCGGTGGGCTGGCGCCGAGGACGCGCGCGACGACGTCGGCGAGGTCCACAGTGGAGCGTTCGGTGACCAGGTTCTCGCTCTCGGCCAGCATGAGGAGACCGTCGATGAGTCGCTCGTGCCGCGCGTTGATGGCGAGCAGTGACTCACCCAGCTGCCGGGTCTCCTCGGCGGCGCCGGGCCGACTGACCGCCAGCTCGATGAGCGCCCGGTTGATGGCCAGGGGCGTGCGTAGCTCGTGGGAGGCGTTGGCCAC
The DNA here is from genome assembly GCA_019690055.1 of Micromonosporaceae bacterium. Classification (GTDB taxonomy): domain Bacteria; phylum Actinomycetota; class Actinomycetes; order Mycobacteriales; family Micromonosporaceae; genus DATBGZ01. The sequence continues at coordinate 4,911 of JADGGF010000236.1, read as the reverse complement.
GAACCGGCGTTGGCCGTCGAACGACCGGTCCAGCCGCTCCAGCATCGCGTCGAAGGTGTCGGCCAGCTGAGCGATCTCGTCCCGCGGGCCGGTCAGCGCGATCCGCTCGTGCAGGGCGGCACCGGTGCCCGCGGCGATCCGCGCCGCGGTCTCCGTGATGCGATGGAGGGGGCGCAGCACACGCTCGGCCATCAGCCACCCGAAGCCGACCGCGACGACCCCGACCAGTCCGAGCGCGATGGAACCCTGGGTCAGCAACGAGTTGAGGGTCTGCTGCTGGAACGCCTCCTGCTCGCGCCGGATGACCTCCTGCAGGTTCGCCACCGCCTGCGGGTCGAACCGGGCCCGGATCACCTCGGGCAGCTGCTCCAGCACCATGCCACCCTCAAAACGAGGTTTGTCTATGCTTTCCCGGACCAGCACGTACGTCAGCCCGAGCAGGACGGCCCCGGCGAGGAAGAACAGGCCTCCATAGAGGACGGTGAGGCGAACGCGGATCGTCCAATGGCGCGGAATCATGGGATCCGGTACCCCACGCCGGCGATGGTCTCGATGACGGGTGGTTCGCCGAGCTTGCGACGCAGCTTCATGATCGTCACTCGAACCACGTTGGTGAACGGGTCGACGTTCTCGTCCCAGGCCCGCTCCAGCAGTTCCTCGGCGGAGACGATCGAGCCATCGGCTCGCATGAGCTCGGTCAGCACGGCGAACTCCTTGCGGGCCAGGGTGATGGGCCGGCCGTCCCGGACCACGGCCCGGGTGGCCGGGTCGAGCCGGATGCCGGCCCGGGTCAGCACAGGCGGGACGGCCGGCCGGGCGCGCCGCACCAGCGCGTGGACCCGGGCCGACAGTTCGGCGAACGCGAAGGGCTTGGTCAGGTAGTCATCAGCTCCCAGCCCCAGCCCGGCGACCCGCTCCCGCACCGACGTCGCCGCGGTGAGCATGAGCACGCGGGTGTGGGCGTCGGAGTCGACGATCGCCCGGCACACGTCGTCCCCGTGGACCACCGGCAGGTCCCGATCCAGCACCACGACGTCGTACTCGGTGACGCCCAACCGCTCCAGCGCGGCGTCGCCGTCGTACGCCACGTCCACCGCGAACGCCTCCCGCCGTAACCATTCGGCGACGGCGTCGGCGAGCACCTGTTCGTCCTCCACGACCAGCACACGCACGGGTCCATCCTGACGCGGGCCGCCTAACCACGGCATAACCACCTCGGGTTACGCCGGATTTATCGCCTCTCTGCTGGCATACGGGCGAAGGAACCCAGGCTGGGAGGAGATCGATCATGAAGGTGATGTCCATGCGGGCGGTTGTGGGCGTCGGGGTCGCGCTGCTGCTGGCGACTGCGACCGCCTGCGGGTCCGGGGACGACGAGCCGGGGGTGGCCAGCGCCGGTGGCCTGCCGGTGGCGGGCGTCACATCGCCGACCGCGGCCGGCGACCGGGATGCGGCCCTGCGGGACTTCGCGCAGTGCATGCGCGACAACGGAGTTGACCTGCCCGACCCGGAGCCGGGCAGCGGGATGCTCGAGGCCTACGGGGGGCTGCTACGCGGCGAGGATCCGGTGGTGCGGGAGGCGTTTGCGGCCTGCCGGTCGCGCCTGCCCAACGGAGGCGAGCCGCCCAAGCTCGACCCGGAGCGGCTCGAGAACTACCGGGCGTTCGCCGGGTGCATGCGCGACAACGGCGTGTCGCTCCCCGACCCCGCGCCGGACGGCTCACTCCAGCTCAGCCTGATGGGCGGGCTCAACCCGAGCGACCCGGTCTTCCAGGCGGCCGTCGAGGCCTGCCAGGACCACCTCGCCGGCTTGCTGCCCAACGGGGGGCGTCGATGATGCGCGACCGTCGCCGGCTCGTCGTCGGCGGGATCGCCGGGCTGGTCGTCGCCGTGATCGTGTTCGCCTGGTACGGCGTCGAGTTCGGCGGGCCGCCCGGGGCCGCGTCCGGTCCGTCGGGACCACGGGCGACCGCGGAAGTGACGCGGACCACGCTGGTCGAGACGGTCAAGGTGAGCGGCACGCTCGGCTACGGCGGCGCCACGACGCTCGCCGGGCGCGGCACCGGCACGATCACCTGGCTGCCCGCCCCGGGCGCGGTCGTCGAGCGCGGCCAGGCGGTGTACCGCGTCGACGAGAAGCCGGTGCCTCTGCTCTACGGCCCGCTGCCCATGTACCGCGTGCTCGCCAGCGGAGTGACCGGTCCCGATGTGCGGCAACTCGAGGAGAACCTCGTGGCGCTGGGCTACGAAGGCCTGACTGTCGACGACTCGTTCACGGGGGAGACGTACAAGGCCGTGGTGGCCTGGCAAGCCGACCTCGGTGTTCCGCAGACTGGACGCGTCACGCCGGCGGACGTCGTGATCGCGTCGGGACCGATGCGGATCTCCGCCCTCGCCACCACCCTGGGCAGCCCGGCCGCCGGACCGGTCCTGTCGTACACGGACACCACCCGGGTCGTCTCGATCGACCTCGATGTGAGCCGCCAGCATCTGGTCGCGCCCGGGGTCAGCGCGGTCGTCACGTTGCCGAACGGGACCACCGTCGATGGCGAGGTGGCCAGCGTCGGCACGGTCGCCCGGACCACGAGCACCGGCGGGCCCGGCGGCGGCACGACCACCACTGTCGAGGTGACCGTCGCCGTCGCCGACCAGGCGGTGCTCGGCGCGCTCGACGCGGCACCGGTCACCGTGACCCTGGAGGCCGCGCGGGCCGAGGACGTGCTGACCGTGCCGATTGCCGCGCTGCTGGCGCTGGCCGAGGGCGGGTACGGCGTGGAGGTCATCGAAGGGTCTACCTCACGCTATGTCGCCGTCTCGGTCGGGATGTTCGCCGGTGGTCGGGTCGAGATCAGCGCCGAGGGCATCGTCGAGGGCACCGTGGTCGGGATGCCGGCGTCATGAGCGGCCCGGTCGTCGAGCTCACCGGGGTGAGCAAGGTGTACGGGGGATCGGTGGCTGCGGTGACCGATGTCTCCCTGTCGATCCAGCCGGGCGAGCTGGTGGCGATCGTCGGCCCCTCCGGGTCGGGGAAGTCCACCATGCTCAACCTCATCGGCACGCTGGACCGGCCCACCGCGGGCCGCGTCCTCATCGAGGGACACGACGTGGCCCGGTTGCGGGACAACGAGGTGTCGGCGCTGCGGGCGCGGCGCATCGGCTTTGTGTTCCAGCAGTTCCACCTCACGGCCGGCCTGAGCGCGCTGGACAACGTCGCCGACGGCCTGCTCTACACGGGCGAGCCGCTGCGCCAGCGCCGGGAACGGGCGGCCGACGCGCTGCGCCGGGTGGGGCTGGGGCACCGCCTCGACCACCGGCCGCATCAGCTCTCCGGGGGCGAACGGCAACGGGTGGCGGTCGCCCGTGCGGTGGTCGGCGGGCCGGCCCTTCTGCTCGCCGACGAACCCACCGGCAACCTCGACTCGGCCGCCGGTGCGGGCGTGATGGCGCTGCTGCGGGAGCTGAACGCGGCCGGCACCACTGTCGTCGTCATCACCCACGACCGGCAGATCGCGGCCAGCCTGCCCCGGCAGGTCCACATGCTGGATGGCCGCGTCGTCCGAGATGGACAGTCACGGGTTGGACGATCCGGTCGGCGGACCGGGGACCGCGGACCGGACCACGAGGCGAACGGAGGGCAGGAATGACGCTCGCCCCACTCAAGCCTGCTCCAGTCAAGCCCGCTCCACTCGTGCCCGCCCGGCTGCGGCCGGCGGACGTGCTGCGAGTCGGCGCCAGTGGGCTGCGGACCCGACCGTTGCGCGTCGTGCTCGCCGCGCTCGGCATCGCCATCGGCATCGCCGCCATGGTGTCGGTGGTCGGCATCTCGACGTCGAGCCGGGAGGAGCTGGCGCGCCAACTCGACGCGCTCGGCACCAACCTGCTGCGGGTTGCGCCGGGCCAGAGCCTGTTCGGTGGGCAGTCCCATCTGCCGGACGAGGCGATCGGGATGATCGGCCGGATCGGGCCGGTCACCTCGGTCACCGCGGTGGCCCTCGTGCCCGAGGTCCACGTCTACCGCACCGACCTGATTCCGAGCGGCCAGACCGGCGGGATCGGCGTCTATGCCGCCCGGCTCGATCTGCTGGACACGGTCGGGGCGAGCGTGGTCAGCGGGACCTGGCTCAACGACGCGACCGCCCAGTACCCGGCGGTCGTGCTCGGGTCGGCGGCCGCCGAGCGGCTCGGCGTGCCCGCGGCCGGCCCGGAGCAGCAGGTGTACCTGGGCGGGGAGTGGTTCACGGTGGTCGGCATCCTCGGGACGGTGCCGCTGGCTCCGGAGCTCGACTCGGGGGCGCTCGTCGGCTGGCCGGTCGCGCAGGACCGGTTGGGCTTCGACGGGTATCCGACCACTGTGTACACCCGGGTCCGGGACGGCCACGTCGAGGCCGTGCAGTCGGTCCTGGCCACGACCGCCAACCCGCAGCACCCCGACGAGGTCGAGGTGTCCCGCCCCTCCGACGCCTTGGCCGCCAAGCAGGCTACGGACGAGACGTTCACCGCGCTCCTGCTCGGGCTCGGGCTGGTGGCCCTGCTGGTCGGGGGCATCGGGGTGGCCAACACGATGGTGATCTCGGTTCTCGAGCGACGGGCGGAAATCGGTCTACGTCGTTCGCTCGGGGCGACGCGAGGACAGATCCGGCTGCAGTTCCTGGTGGAGTCGCAGCTGTTGTCGGCGCTGGGCGGCGGGGCCGGGGTCGTGCTCGGCATCGCGGTGACGTCGGTGTACGCCGCCACGCAGGGGTGGCCCTCGGTGGTGCCCCTGTGGGCCTCGCTCGGCGGTATCGCGGCCACCCTGGTCATCGGGGCGGTGGCCGGTCTCTATCCGGCTGTCCGGGCGGGCAACCTGCCCCCGACCGTGGCCCTCGGTTCCACCTGACCGGCCCGTGTCCGGCGGCCGACGGCGGCCCGACC
>JADGGF010000235.1 GCA_019690055.1 Micromonosporaceae bacterium | reverse complement strand
CGGGTCGCCTACGGCTCGCCGACGACCGGGTACGACCGGGGCGGGACGGGCTCGGGTCGCTCGACCGGCCCGGGCGGGGCGCGCGTGCTCTCCGTCCGCTGCGCGGCCTACGGGGAACGGTGGCGTCTGGGGCCGTTGGCGGATCTGGTCCGGGTCGCGATCGGCCTGCCCGATCCGGGCACGGCGACGGTCACCCGGGCCATGGCCGAGGAGCGGCTGCGTCGGGTCGCGGCGGTGATTGGCCGGCGCACTGGGCGGACGCCGGCCCTGCCGACCGAACAACTGCTGACCCTGCTTGGTTTCCCCGAGTCCCGAGCTGGAGACCGTACGGCCGGTGACGCCGCGGCCGCCGCCGACCGCGCCCTCGTCGGCCTCAGCGAGGGCCGGGCCGACACGACCGGCACCCCGCCGGAGGACCTGACCGACCGGCGCCGGACCGGGGCGCCCGAGGCGGCGGCCGAGTTGCTCTCGGCGCTGGCCCGCGACGCACCGGTCGTCGTGATCGTCGACGACCTGCACAACGCCAGCTCGGCGACCGTCGATGCGCTCGGCGCGATGCTCGGCCACCTCTCGGGCGCGGTGCTGGTGGTGCTGTTCGGACGCCCGGAGCTGGTCCGCCCCGCCGGTGCGCTGACCAGGATCGCCGACGCCGAGGTGCACCCCATCGCTCCGCTGCGGGGCGCCGAGATGTCCCGGCTGCTGCAGGCGTACCTCGGCGGGGGCCGGCTGTCCGTGGCGGACACCGACCGCCTGCTCGCCACCGCACAGGGCAACCCGTTCTACCTGGCGGAGCTCGTCACGCTCCTCATCGAGCGGGGTGCGCTGACCGGCGACGGCGGGGTGTGGCAGCTGGCGCCGGGCTCGCTGTCAGGCCGGCTGCTCAGCCGTGACCTGGCCGCCGTCCTCGCGGCGCGTATCGACGCGCTGCCGGCGGCCTCGCGGGCGGTGCTGCGCGACGCCGCCGTGGTCGGCGACTCCGTGCCGGCCGCCGCCCTGGAGGCGCTGCGGTCGCCGGGATCCGCGGCCGATCCCCGCCCGGCCGCGGTCGTCGGGGTCGAGCACCAGCAGGCCCTGGCCGAGCTGCTGCACCGCAAGATGCTGCTGCCCTCCCGCGGCGGGTTCACGTTCGCCACGCCACTGCTGCGCGAGGCGGCCTACGCGGGCGTGGGCAAGGCGGACCTCGCCGACCGGCACGCCCGCCTGGCCCGCTGGGCCGCGTCGCTGCGACCGACCGACGACCAGACGCCGGTGTCGAGCCTCGGCTGGACCGCGGAGGCGATCGACGGGTTCATCGCCGAGCAGGCCGAACGCGCGGCCCGGCTCGCCGACGCGGTCAGCCTGCGCCCCGACGCCCCCGCGCGGGCCGCGGCCGCCCTGGGGGTCGCCGCGTTGTCCCGCCTGGCGCGCCGGGCCATCCTGGCCGGCGAGCCGGCGCAGGCCGCCGAGTACGGTGCCCGGGCGCGGGCGCTCGCGACCGGGGACATTCCCGTGGCCGACCGGCTCATCTACGCCAGCGCCCTGGTTCAGCTCCGTCGCACGGACGAGGCGCTCGCCGAGATCGACGCGATCCTCGCCATCGAGGGGAGCAACGGGTCCGGCGCGCACGGCGTCGACACCGTCGACGCCGCGGCGCGGGCCCGAGCGCTGCTGTTGGCCGGGCGGGCCCACGCGGCACGGGGCGAGACCGAGCGCGGTGACGCGGCGTGGGCGGCCGCCCTGGCCCTGGCCACCGAGGCGGGTCTGCCCACCGAACGAGCCGAGGCGCTGCGCCGCATAGGCATGGCCGACTACCGGCGGGGCCGCGTGCTGCCGGCCCAGGCCGGCTTCCGCAAGGCCCTCGCGATCGCGGAGGAGTGCGGCGACCGCCGGGGTGAGGCGTGGGCGCTGCAAAACCTGGCCTGGGTCGAGACGACCCTCGGTGACTTCACCCGCGCCGAGGCGACCCTGGCCCGGGCAGCGCGGCTGTTCACCGAGCTCGGCAACACGACGGGCCGGGCCTGGCTGCGCGGGACGACCGCGTTCACCCGGCTGCTCGCCGGCCGGCTCCACGAGGCACGGCGGCTCGCGCTGGCCTTCCTGCCGTTCGGCGAGCGGGTCGGGGAGCCGTGGGCCGTCGGCACCCTGCGCGCGGTGGCGGCGTACGCGGCCGCCGAGCTCGGCGACCTGGCCGAGGCCGATGCGCTGGCCCGGCAGGCGTACGCCGAGTTCGACGCGGTCGCCGACGACTGGGGCCGGGCGTTCGCGCTGGTCGTGCGGGGCGTGGTGGCCCGCGAGCGCGGGGAGGAGGCGCTTCCCCTGTTCGACGCCGCCTGCCAGTACGGCGAACGCAGCGCCCACCCGCTGTTGCTCGGCATCGCGCACACCGTCCGCGGGTTCACCGCGCTGGCCGCCGGAGACACCGCCGCCGCCGAGCGGGACGCCCGTCGGGTGCTGGCCATCATGCGGCCCTACGGCGTGGCCGACGCCGCTCGGGTCGGCCCCCGGGTCCTGCTCGGGCGCGTCCGGCTGACCCGGGGCGACGTGGCCGGCGCGCTCGACGTCCTCGGCGCCGTGGCCGCCACCGTCGAGTCGGGCGCGCCCTCGGTCCTGCTCTCGCCGCGCCAGGCGGTGGCCGAGTACGCCGACGCGCTGCTCGCCGCGCACCGGGTGGAGGAGGCGCTGGTCACCGCCCGGCGGGCGGTGACGCTGCCGGGCGAGGACGTACGCGGGCGGGTCGTCGCCGACCGGGTGCTGGCTCGGGCCGAGCTCGCGGCGGGCGAGCTGGCGTCGGTCGAGCCAGACGGGCGGGAGCCGGATCGGGCTCCCTCCGTCGGTTCGGCCCATGTCGGGTAGACGATTGGACCAGCCGTTCCGACAAACCGGCACGTCGGCCCCATGCTCTCGACGCCGACGTGGCGTACCGTACGGCCTGGAAGACCACGCGAGACCGCATTCGCTCCTGCGAGACCGCGAGGACCACGCGAGATCGCATGAGGCCCCGCGAGATCGCCACGGGTGGAGGGAGAAGGCGAGGACGATGAGCACCAGGCAGCCCGCAGTGCCGGTCGTGCCGGGCCTGGTGAACCTCACCGTCCTGGCTCGCGGCGGGCACGCGACCGTGTACCGCGCCACCCAGGTCAACGCGTTCCGCGACGTCGCCGTGAAGGTGGAGAACGGCACGCTCGAGGACGAGCGGGACCAGCGCCGGTTCATCCGGGAGGCCCGGGCCGCGGGCCGGATGTCGAGCCACCCGCACGTCGTGGATCTCTACGACGTCGGGGTGACCGAGGACGGCCATCCATACATGATCATGGAGCTCTGCCGGGGCAACTACGCCGAGCGGATGCGGACCGGCCCGCTCGGTCCCGACGAGGCGCGCTCGGTCGGTGCGAAGATCGCCGATGCCCTCGTCAGCGCCCACAACGAGGGCGTGGTGCACCGGGACGTCAAGCCGGAGAACATCCTCATCACCCAGTTCGGCGAGCCGGTGCTCGCGGACTTCGGGCTCGCGGTCCTCAACGAGGCCCGGGAGGCCTCGGTCACGCTGGAGCTGACGCCGGCCTATGCGGCACCGGAGATGTTCGACGGCGGGCGGGCCGGGCCGGCGTCGGACGTCTACGCCCTCTGCGCGACGCTCTACGCGCTCATGCGCGGGCGACCCCCGCGGTGGCGGGACAACCTCAATCCGAGTCTCGCCACGCTCATGGACCTCTTCTCCGAGCGAATCCCCGACCTGCCCGGCGCCCCGCCCGAGCTCTCCGCCCTGCTGCGCCGGGGTATGAGCAACGACCCGGCCCAGCGGCCCACCGCCGCCGCCCTGCGCGAGGAGTTGCTGGGCGTGCACCGGGACCCCGACCCGACGATGGTGCTGCGGCGCCTGCCCGGGCAGCCCGGTCCGGGCGAGGATCCGACCCAGCCGACCATCCGCGTCCGGCCGTAGCCCGGGCATCCTCTCGCGACCCCGGTCGGCGGGTTGGCCCGGGTGCGCGCGACCGGCGCATCGTGGGACGATCGGGACGTGTGGTGATCCGTCGGCGGACACCGGGACGCTGAGGCGATCTCCTCACGGGGGCCGGAAATCCTGCGCCTTTTGTAGGGGCTTGTCCCCTTTGTGAGGGCGTGATGGCTGAGTTGCTGGGGAGATGGCCATGAGCGACCGGGAGAGCGCGGGCTCACCGACCACGCCACCGTCCGGTGGATTCGGCTCGCCGTCGGCGGGCTACCCGCAGCCGGGCGCGCATCCCACGCCCATGCCTCCAGCCGCCGATCCATCACCGGCCGACCCCACGCTGGCGTACCCCAGCGCACCTCCCGTGCCCAGCCCGGCGCCGTCGGCCTACCCCGCTCCCCCGGTCGGCTATCCCACCGCGGTCCCGCCCGGGTACACCGGGCCTGGGCAACCGTCGCCCGGATACGCCGCGCCGGGGTACGGGTCGCCCGGGCAGCCCGCGCCGCCGTACCCGTACCCGGGCCAGCACCCGGCGGCTGGGCCGTACGGACCGCCGGCCTATCCGGGCACCCCACCGGCGTACGCCAGTTACCCCGGAGGCTGGCCGCCGCCCGGCCCACCAGCGGGCCGAGGTCGTCTCGGGCTGATCATCGGTGTCGTCGCCGCGGTGGTGGTGCTGCTCGCGGGCGGCCTGACCGTCGTCCTGCTCGCGTGGTCCGCCAACGCGCCCCGGGCCGCCCTCGAAGACTGGTTCGAGGCCGCTAAATCGGGCGACATGGCTCAGCTGCGCTCGCTCACCTGCGCCCAGTACGCCCAGGCGGAGTTCGACCGGGCGGAGCTGACGGGCATCACGTGGGAGATCCACGACGTCGAGCAGATCGACGACACGCTCGCCACGGCGACGGTGAGCGTCCGCAGCCGGGAGGACGACTCCATCGAGGAAGTGCTCGTCCTCAAGCAACAGTGGGCCATCGTCAAGGAAGACGGTGCCTGGAAGGTCTGCGGTCCCGTCGAGTACCTCGATCGCACCGAGCGCGGCAACGGCGGGGCCCGGACGTGACCGATCGGGCGGTCCCGGGTCTTCCCGGGCACCCGCGGCCCGCTGCGGGCTGGTCATACCCCGTCTGACGACGGGGCCGTCAGCGGGTCGGGGTCGTCAGCGGGCGCGGCGGGCGAGCCGCTCGGGGTCGAGGATGATCACGGACTTGCCGTCCAGGCGCAGCCAGCCCCGGGAGGCGAAGTCAGCCAGGGCCTTGTTGACGGTCTCCCGGGAGGCGCCCACGAGCTGGGCCAGCTCTTCCTGGGTCAGGTCGTGGGTGACGCGCAGCACGCCGCCGTCCCGGCTGCCGAACCGGCCCGCCATCTGTAGCAGGTTCTTCGCCACCCGGCCCGGCACGTCCGTGAAGATCAGGTCGGCCAGGGCGTCGTTGGTGCGGCGCAGCCGTCGGGCCAGCACCCGCAGCAACTGCTCGGCGATCTCCGGTCGGTTGGTCAACCACGGCCGCAGCGCCTGCTTGCGGAGCCGGGCGAGCCGGGAATCCACCACGGCGGTCGCGGTCGCGGTCCGCGGCCCGGGGTCGAAGAGCGAGAGCTCACCCAGCATGTCCGAGGGGCCCATGACGGCGATGAGGTTCTGCCGCCCGTCACCGGCGCGCCGGCCGACCTTGAGCTTGCCACTGAGCACGATGTAGAGGCTGTCGCCCGGCTCGCCCTCGCTGAAGAGAACCTCGCCCTTGCGAACCTCGACGAACTCCATCTCCTTGGCGAGCGCCTCCGCGTCCTCCGGGTTGACGCCCTGGAAGATGCCGCTTCGGGCTAGTACCTCATCCATCGTTCACTCTCTATCTTCGGCTGATCGCGCCGCCCTGTCCCGGCCAGCTCATCGGGCGCTTGACAGGCTGTCGTAACCGGGACGTCAACCGCCAGTCTAGGCGCTTCTCCGGAATGGCAATGCCTAGGCTTGCCGGACATGTCCGCCGACCTTGTCACCCCGGGCGCGGGAGCGGTCCCGGCCCCGAAGGGCGAGCCGTACGGCCCAGCGCTGCCGGCGATCGCGCCGGAGCAGGCATTCCGGGTCGAGGCGGGGCGTCGGTGGCCCGTGCACGTCTGGCGCTTCGATCACCCTGTGCGGGCAGTCTGCAGCGGACCGTACGGCGGCGGGCTCGGCGAGCGGCTATGGGTGATCAACGCCACCGTGCCCCGCGACTACGCCCGGCTCGACCCCGATGCGCACATCGCCGAGCTCGCGACCGGCCTGGGCCTGACCGGCCCGGGCGCCGGGATGCTGACCGCCGTCGATGTTGGCGACGCCGTCACCGCCACCGACGGGGGTGTCGGGGTCGTCGCCACCGTGGGTCTGGGCTACCCCACGCTCGCCGCCGCCCCGGACGATGCGGACACGGGGACGATCAACCCGCCCGGCGGCCGGGTGGGGACGATCAACGTCGTCGCGTTCCTGCCGGTACCGCTGTCGGACGCGGCGCTGGTCAACGCCGTGGTGACGGCGACCGAGGCCAAGGTCCAGGCCCTGGCGGGATGCGGGTTCGCGGCGACCGGGACGGCCACCGACGCGCTCGTCGTCGCCTGCCCTGTCCCGGTCCGGGGCGGGATGGTGCAGCCGTACGGCGGGCCGCGGTCGACGTGGGGCGCCCGGCTGGCCCGGGCGGTGCACGCCGCGGTCGACCAGGGGGCGCGGCGCTGGCTGGCGCGACGCCCGGCCTGACCCGTCCGGTCGCGGCGGTGGGTTCGGCCGAACCGGGATCCGGTGTCGCTGTGTCCCTGGTGAATCCGTTAGCCTCACCAGGACCCTGGCACCCGGGACCGGATCCGCGCATCTGCTCGTGGGACCGGCCACCCTCGAACGCGATGGACCGCCGATCGTGAGTGTGTACGGCTATCCCCGTGAGCCCGAGGGGACGGGCGACGAGATCCCGCCCCCCGACGTGCCGTATCGGGTGACCTCGCAACCCGTCTCCGTACCGACCAATCCGCCGCCGGCCCCGCCGGAGCCGCTGCTCCCGCCGCAGCCGTTGCTG
>JADGGF010000234.1 GCA_019690055.1 Micromonosporaceae bacterium | reverse complement strand
GTCGTGGCCCGGGGGCTGCTCGAACGCCGCGCCGCCCGGGCCATCACCGAGCTGCGGGTGCCCTGGGCCGTCCTGGGCGCGATCGCCGCCGTCGGGGTGCTGACCGCGGTGGTCGCGGCGCGGGCGCCGGCCCGGCGAGCCGCCGAGGGCGCGGCGAAGCAGGCGCTGGCCGGGACCGTGGCGATGCGGGCGTGGGAGCGGCCGCCGGTCGTCCGGATCGTGGCCGGGCTGGGCGGCATCGCCGGGCTGGCCGTGTTCGTCATCGTGGCTCCCGAGACCGAACTGCTCACTGGAGCGGCCACCACCCTGGCCCTGGTGGTCCTGGCGATCATCGGTGCCGGCGGCGCGGGCCAGGTGATCATCAGCGGCGTCGCCCGGCTGCTGCGCACCCGCGCCGGGCCGACGTTACGGATCGGCCTGCGCGACCTGGAGCGGATGCCGTCCCGGGTCACCCCGATCGTCACCGCCCTGGTCGCCGTACTGGCCCTCAACGTCCTGCTGGTCGGCTTCGTCGAGGCGGCGGCCGAGGCCCGCCAGACGAGCGGGGCCTCGGTCCGGCTCGGGCCGGAGCACTTCGCCATCGACGGGCCCACCCCGGCCGCCGCGCTCGCCGACTTCCGCCAGGCGCTGCCGGTCCGGCACGTGGCGACGCTGCGGATCGTCCAGCCGGCCGGGACCGACCTGCAGACCATGACGGCCGGCCAGCTGCCCTACGTCGGCCTGGCCACCGACGAGCTGCTGGCCAACCTCGGCCTGGACGCGCTGCGGGCCGACGCCGCGGCCGGCCGCACGATCGTGGTTAACTCCGCCCAGCCCGTGCCGCCCATCCTCGCCCCGCACGGCGTCCGGCACGTGCAGGTGGCCGACTGGCCGCGCGACGTGCCGCCGATCCTCGTCCCGCCGGCCACGCTCGACGCCTCAGGCCTGCTCCCGGCCCGCGACGGCACCCGGCTGCTGGTACGGCTCGACCGGCCGGTCACCGACGAGGACCTCGCGCTTGCCACGGTCATCGCCGGCCGGTACGACCAGCGGATCCAGGGGGCGGTACCACCGCCGGCCATCGACCCGGGCCAGGTCCGCACGCTCGCCACCACCGCCACCGCCGCGATCGCGCTCCTCGTCGCCCTTGCCGGGCTGGCGCTGCTGTCCGCCGAGGCGCAGTCGGCCGAGCGGACGCTCATCGAGGTGGGCGCGCCACCGCGGCTGCCTCGGCGCCTGGCCGCGGTCCGCGCCCTGCTGTTGTGCGGGCTCGCCGCGGTGCTGGCCCTGGTCATCGGCGCCTCCGCCCTCTCGGCGGTGACCGGGGCCGGGGCGACGTCGTCGCTCACCGAGCGGGTGGTGGTGCCAGCCCCGACCACGGTGGCGGTCACCCTGCTCATCCCGCTGGTCGTGGCCGGGCTGAGCTGGGCGCCGTGGCGTCGGGGACGCGCCGCGGCGGTCACCGGGCCGCTGCTGCGCCGACGCTGAGCCGGGCGTGGGTCGTCGTTGAGCCGGAGCCCGTACGAGTGGCGTTCACCCGGCCGCGCGACCAGGGTGACGGTTGTGACTCGATGGGTTGCGCCGTACGGCAGACTCGGTTGGGTGCGGATCGCGGGCATCGACATCGCGCGCGGCCTCGCGCTGCTCGGGATGTTCGTGGCCCACGCCGCACCCCCGATCGGCGGCGGTGGGATCGCCGCCACCCTCATCGAGGTGCCCGACGAGCGCTCGCGCCTGCTCTTCGCCGTGACCGCGGGCCTCGGGCTCGGGCTGCTCACCGGTGGCATCCGGCCGCCGGGGCCCGCCGACCGGGACGCCCGCCAGGTGCTGCGCCGTCAGATCGCGATCCGGGCGGTCTGCCTGCTGGTGCTCGGGATCGCGCTCCAGGCAACCGGCGTGCTGGTGTACGTGATCCTCGACGAGTACGGGATCGCGTTCCTGCTCATGCTGCCGATCGTCTATGCGTCGGCGCGGTGGCTGCTGGCGGCGGGTGTGGCGTTGCTCGTGCTGGCCCCCGGGGCGATGGCCGCGCTCGCCACCGTGTTGGGGCGGCCGACGACGCCGCTGGACGAGTGGTTCGTCACCGGCGCGTACCCGGTGCTCACCTGGGTTGCCGTGATCATGATCGGGGTCGGGGTCGTCCGGCTCGACCTGGCCCGGCGCGCGGTCGTGGCCACGGCCGGCGGCCTCGGGCTCGTGGCGATGGTCGCCGGGCTCGGCCTGTCGATCGCGCTCGGCGGGGACGGCATCGCGGCGGAGCCGAGAGCCGGCGAGGTGCCGCTGACGATCGCCGCCGTCGGCACGTCGGCGTTCACCGTTGGCAACGTCGGGTTCGATATCGCGCTGACGATGCTGTGCGTGGCGCTGACGTCGACGGTCGCCGGGCTGTCCCGGCGCACCGCCCGCCGCGTCGCGGCCGTGCTGTCCCCGGTCGGGGCGGCCGGAGCCATGCCGTTGTCGGTCTACACCGTCCACCTGCTCGTGCTGCTCGCGGTCACTCACCAGACGCCGGGGGGCTACCCGACCGACGACGGCTGGCCCGTGGTGATCGGGCTGGCGATCGGCGCGCTCACCGTGCCGTGGCTGTGGCGGCGGTACTTCGGTCGTGGCCCGCTTGAGTACCTGATCGGCCGGTTGAGCGGGCGGGTACCCCGCGCCGGGCGTGACGGTGGCCGGCGCAACGGCGGCCGCCGCGCCGGTGGCCAGCGCAACGGTGGCCGGCGTGGCCCGGACCAGGGCGCGGTCACCGGTAACCCGCCGCCGACCACGACGGTCGCCCCGGGGTGATCGACGTGGGCACGCGATACGCTGCTTCGCGTGGATCGCGCTCATGCCCGCACGGCCGTCGTCTGGCAGGTGCTGCGGCGTGAGCTCGACCGGGCCACGGGGGCGGGGCGCCGGCCGCTGCAGGTCGTCGACGTCGGCGGGGGAACCGGGGGTTTCGCCGTGCCGTTGGCCCGGGACGGTCACGATGTGACTGTTGTCGATGCCAGCCCCGATGCGCTCGCCGCCCTGACCCGGCGGGCGGCCGAGGCTGGGGTGTCGGACCGGATCCGGGCCGTCCAGGGGGACGCCGACTCGCTCAGCGAGCTGCTCGAGCCCGGGCAGGCCGACCTGGTCCTGTGCCACAGCGTGCTGGAGGTCGTCGACCAGCCCGCCGAGGTCGCCGCCGCCGTCGCCACGACCCTTCGACCGGGCGGCGCGGCGAGCGTCCTGGTGGCGAACCGGGCGGCGGCGGTGCTCGCCCGGGCGATGGCGGGTCAGTTCGACCTGGCACTGAGCGGGATCGACGGAGCTCCCGGTGGCCGCGACACCGTACTGCGCCGCTACGACGTCGAGTCCGCCACCGCGTTGCTGGCCAAGGCGGGTCTGATCGTGGACGAGGTGCACGGCGTGCGGGTCGTGGCCGACCTGGTTCCGGGCGGTGTGGCCGAGCGGGAGCACGAAGGCCTGGTCGCTTTCGAGCTCGCCGCGGCCGGACGCGCGCCGTACCGGGACATCGCGACGCAGTTGCACCTGTTGGCGCGTCGCGCGTGAACGCCACGGGGGCGCTGGTGCGGCCCCGCTACGGCGAGGCCAGCCTGGCCGATGTTCTGCCCAGCGTGTTGTCCTGTCTCGGCGTCCCGGGCGCCCCCGACCTGCTGGGCCTGGAGTACGTGCTCCACGACATCCGCACCGTGGTGGTGCTGCTGGTGGACGGGTTCGGGCATCAGCTGCTGCCGACGGCCCGGCGCTCGGCCCCGACCCTGGCCGCGCTCGCCGTCGGCGCACCGGTGCTCACGGCCGGCTTCCCGACCACCACGCCCACGTCACTGACCACGCTCGGCACGGGCGCCCCACCGGGGTCGCACGGCGTGGTCGGGTTCTTCCTGCGCGTGCCGGGCACCGACCAGATCCTCAACCACATCCGCTGGGACGACGACCCCGACCCGCTGCGCTGGCAACCGTTGGCCACCCAGTTCGACCGGGCACGGCGAGCCGGTGTGGCCGCCTGGGTGGTCAGCCGGCCCGAGTACAACGGCTCCGGTCTGACCCGCGCGGCGTTTCGGGGTGCACGGTACGTGCCCGCCGCGGACATCGATGTGGTGGCCGAACGAGTACTCGAGATTGCCCGATCGGCGCGAGGACCGACGCTCATCTATACGTACGACCCTCTGGTGGACAGTTGCGGCCACCTGTACGGGGTGGGGTCCGTTCCGTGGCACCGTGCGGTCGCCGACGTCGACCACCTCGTGACGATCCTGCTGGAGCGCCTTCCCCGCACGGCCGCTCTCGTCGTCACCGCCGACCATGGGCAGATCAACGTGCCGGAGGACCACCGCATCGATATGGATGCCGATCCGCGCCTGCGGGTCGGCATTGACACGGTGGCGGGGGAGCCGCGGGTGCGCTACCTGCACACCGCCCCCGGCGCGCAGGACGACGTGATCGCGACCTGGCGGTCGGTCCTCGGCGACGCGGCCGTGGTGATCCCGCGCGAGCAGGCGGCGGCCGAGGGGTGGTTCGGCCCCATCCCGGAGGAGCACCTGCAGCGGGTCGGCGACGTCGTGGTGATCTGTACGGGGGACACCATCGTGCTGGCGACCAAGACCGACCCGCCCTCGGTCGCCACCTTCGTCGGTTTCCATGGCTCGGCTACGCCCACCGAGATGCACGTTCCCTTGCTGATCGGGCGCCGCTGAGTGTCCTGGTGTCGCGGGTGCTTGGTGTCAGGAAGGACGCCCTCTTGACGGTTTTTGCCTAGGAGGGAGTCCTTCCTGACAACAACAGGCGGCGGGGCGCGGGTGTCAGGGGTGGGAGTTACCCTCCCGGCGTGGCGCCGGAGCTGCCGGACGACACCGGGTGCACCGTCGTCCCTGACGACACCGGGTGCACGGTCGTCCCCGACGACGTGGGGTGCACGGTCCTGCACGTTGACATGGATGCCTTCTTCGCGTCGGTGGAGGTGCGGCGGCGACCCGAGCTCGCGGGTCGGCCGGTGGTGGTGGGCGGCACCGGCCCGCGCGGCGTGGTCAGCTCCGCGAGCTACGAGGCCCGGGCGTACGGCGTGCGCAGCGCGATGCCCATTGGCCAGGCCCGCCGCCTGTGCCCGCAGGCGGTGTTCCTGCCGCCCGACATGGCCGCCTACGCTGAGGTGTCGCGGGCGGTGATGCGGATCTTCCAGGACGTCACCCCGCTGGTCGAGCCGCTCTCGATCGACGAGGCCTTTCTCGATGTGGCCGGCGCGCAGCGGCTCCTCGGTTCGCCGGCGACGATCGCCCGCCTGATCAAGCGGCGCATCGCCACGGAGCTCGGGCTGACCTGCACGGTCGGGGTGGCCAGCACGAAGTTCGTGGCCAAGCTGGCGTCCACCCGGTCCAAGCCGGACGGGCTGCTGGTGGTGCCGGTGGCCGGCGTGCTCGAGTTCCTGCACCCGCTGCCGGTCGAGGCCCTGTGGGGAGTGGGTGACCGGACGGCGGAGGTCCTGCGGCGGCTGGGCCTGCGGCTGGTCGGCGACGTGGCGGCCGCGCCCGTCGGGATGCTGCGCCAGGCGTTGGGCGAAGCGGCCGCCAGGCACCTGCACGACCTGGCCTGGGGCCGTGACCCGCGTCCGGTGCTCGGCGGACGGCCGGCGGAGAAGTCCATCGGCTCGGAGACCACGTTCGATACCGATGTGTCCGACGTGGACACCGTCCGGCGGACCCTGCTCGGCCTGGCCACCCGCGTCGGCGCGCGGCTGCGACGCTCCGGGCAGGTTGGTCGTACGGTCGCGATCAAGGTGAGGCTCGCCGACTTCCGTACGCTGACCCGGTCGCGCACGCTGGCCGCGCCCACCGACGTGGCGCGGGAGATCTTCGCCGCGGCGTGGGCCCTGTTCACGCAGCTGACCGGGTTGAGCGGGACCCACCTGAGCGCGACCCACCTGAGCGGGAACCACCTCAACGGGACGCTAAGGGAGCCCATTCGCCTGCTCGGTGTCCGGGTGGAGGGGCTCGAGACGACCGACGACATCCCCCGGCAGCTCGCCCTCGGTGAGCGGGAGCACGGCTGGCGCGACGCGGAGCGCGCGGCGGACGCCGTGGTGGCCCGGTTCGGCGCCGCGGCGGTGCGGCCGGCCAGCCTGTTGCCCGGCCCCGAGCGCGGCGCAGAGTCGGTCGGACCCGGACAAACCGACCAGGGGAGCGAGAATGCTGTCATCCCGTGACCAAGCGCGGACAGAAGGTGGCTTCGATCCGCTTTCCGACTCGGTGTGCCGCTCGTAGACTTCTTATGTGCGGCCCAATGGCTGCATACGGTCGACCGGCCGAGGCGGGTCGACCGGATCGGGGCCTGATTCCATCGCGAGCCCTCGCGGGTCGCGAGTAGCCGGGGAGGGACGCCGTGCCGCTGTCCGAGCACGAGCAGCGGCTGTTCGAGCAGATCGAGCGGTCGCTGGCCGAGGATTCGAAGTTCGCCTCGGCGGTTCGCTCCACCGATCCGCGCTACCACGCGCGGCGTCGGGTCGCGTTCGCTGTGATCGCGGTGCTGCTCGGCCTCGCGGTCCTGATTTACGGCGTGGCCATCCGGATACCGCTGCTCGGGGTGGCCGGCTTCGTGGTGATGCTCGGGTCGGTGGCGTACGGAATCCAGGCGTTCCGCCGCGGTCGGGCGCCCGAGCTCAAGATCGTTGGCGGCAGCAGCACCGGCCGCGGCTCCCGCGGCGGCTCCCGCCGTAACGGGATCGTGTCCCGGCTCGAGGACCGCTGGCGCAACCGCCCCGAGGGCGACCAGGCCGGCTGATCGCAGGCCTTCCACCGCAGTTCGCGCCTGACCCGTCCGTACGCTTTCGGCGTGTTGTCGCCTCATTGTGATCCTTTGCCGCGCAGGTCATCGTGGTAGGGCGGGCGCGGTGCTCCGTTCGTACGTGTCGGCGCGTGGTCGCCACATCAGGACCACAGGCGGCATGACCATAGGCTGCCGCCGACCGCCACGACCGACGCCGACCTCCCCGAAAAGACGACGCCTCCGGCCGACCGCCCG
>JADGGF010000233.1 GCA_019690055.1 Micromonosporaceae bacterium | reverse complement strand
CCCGTGACGGCACCGGCGTCGATGGTCAGCGTGGGTCGGCTCACGGTGGGCGCATCGAGGGCGAGGGTCATGCCGCCCACCCGCCCCACTGCCCGTCAGCGAGCCGGTCCGCGTTAGCGAGCCGGTCCGCGTTGTCGAGCCGGTCAAGGTCGACCACGGGCCCGTAGATGGCCGCGTCGGCGCCGGTCATGAGGGCCCAGTAGCGGTCACCGTACGACCAGTGCCACCACTCGCTGGGGTAGTTCACGAGCCCGACGCCGGTGAGGACGCGGGCCAGCAGGGCGCGCCGGGCGCGTACGTCGGCCGACAGGTCCGGCGCGTCAAGGTAACACCGGCCCTCCGACTCCTCCGGGGTCGCATCGATGGGGGTCCCCATGTCGAGCGCCACTCCCCGGCTGTCGACCAGGGTGAGATCGACCGCCGCCCCGGCGACGTGGGGCGCCACCTCCAGCGGCGCCACGAACCGGCTCACCAGGCTGTGCCGTTGCGACGGCGTGGCCTCCGGGTAGGCGTCGCGAATCTGCGCGGTGTAGCGGTCGATGATCGCCTGCTGCTCGGCGGCCGATCGATGGCCCTCGACAACCCGCAGGCTCAGGCCAACCGGCAACGCGACCTGGGCCTGGCGTAGTCGGGCGGCCAGGCCCGCCCGCACGCGGGCCCGGGCCGGGCCGAACGAGACGCCGAGCGTGACCAGGTGCTCGTACGACTCGTGGACTGGTACCGCGGCGACGCGCGGATCGGCGAACAGGATCGTCATGCCGATCACTGTCGCCCCGGCGGCGGCCCGTGACCTCCGTCTGAGGTACCGATGCGCTGCCCTCAGGTACGGATCGCGGGTACCCGAGGCCGCCTGTGCGATCAGGCCGTCGCGCGTTCAGGTCGGTCGTACGAACACGCCGTCGCGATCAGGCCACGCGTACGCCGCGGGGCAGGCGGTCGGTCGGGGTACGCAGCCGGTAGGTCGTGATCACGAGCGATGCCGCCCCGAGCAGGACCGAGAAGGCCAAGCCGTACGGCCATACCGGCTTGTCCTCCGGATCCGGGCGCAACGACCAGTCCGCCGCGTAGATAAACCAGTAGTCGGGCGACCGGAGCTGGCGCACTTCATTGCTGATCATGCTGAGCGGGTCGTAATTCTCGATGTCGATCACGTCGCCGGAGCGGACGATCCGGGGCGGGACCCTTGGCGCGGCGTCGGCGACGATGACGAACGGATTCGGCGCCAGCAGCCACCAGACGCGCTCCGGGTGGCTCTGCACGACTGTGTACTGGTAGCCCTCCCGGTTGGTGATCACCATGCGCTCCTCGGTGAGCGGCAGCGCGAGCGCGAACGCGACGAGCGTCCCGACCGCCAGCGTCATGGTGACCACATAGGACAGCAGGGCCGAGGTGATGCTGCGCGCCAGCAGCGCGGAGAGGGCCTGGGAGACGGCACAGACGGTCCCGATGAGCAGCGCCACCACGCCGTAGACCGCGGCGACGCGGACGACGGTGATGCCGCCCTGCGTCATGGCGTAGCCCGCGAACGGGATGGACAGGGCCAGCGCGACCAGCCCGACGCTCCAGCTCGCGAGCAGCTTGCCCGTGGCGATCTCGGCCGGGCTCAACCGGGTCACCTGCAGGGTGGCGAGCGTGCCGCGCTCACGGTCACCGTTGATGGTCTGCGCCGTGAGCGCCGGGCTGATGATCAGCATCGATCCCAGCACGAAGAACATGAGGAACCCGAAGAGGGGTACGCCGCGCAGGGAGTCCCACCACCGGTACTCCGGCCGCGACCAGGCCGGCCAGCGTCTGCGCGGCCTGCTCCTCGGTCAGCTCCGCCAGCTCGACGCCACCGTTCACAGTGGAGTGTGCGATGCCTCTGTCGCGCAACGCTCTGCTCAGCACATCCGGGTCGAGGGCCCGAACCCGGTAGGCCCGCTTCGCCTGGGCGCGCAGGTCCGCCATCGCGTACTCGCCGACGGTCCGTCCACTGGAGACGAAGACGACCCGGTCGGCGATCTCCTCCAACTCCGTGAGGATGTGGCTGGAGACGAGCACCGCGGCGCCCTGGGCGGCCAGGCCCCGGAGAATGTCGCGCAGTTCGACGCGGGACCGGGGATCCAGCCCGGAGGCGGGCTCATCGAGCAGCAGCACGCGGGGGCGGTGGACCAGCGCCCGGGTCAGCGCCAGGCGCTGCTTCTGGCCCCGGGAGAGCACGTGCACCGGCTGGTCGATGAACTCGGTCAGGTGCACGAGGTCGAGCAGCTCGGTCACCCGGGCCGCGACGGTGGATCTGTCCAGTTTGTAGGCCTGACCGAAGAACCGTAGGTACTCCCGGACGGTCAGCTGGTCGTAGACGCCGAAGGCGTCGGGCATCCACCCGGTGGCGGCGCGTACCCCAGCCGGGTCCACCGTCGGGTCGCAGCCGGCGACGAGGGCCTGCCCGCGGTGCGGCTTCAGTAGGGAGGCGAGGATCAGCAGCAGCGTGGTCTTGCCGGCGCCGTTCGGCCCGACCAGAGCGGTGACCTGCCCGTACGGCGCGGTGAACGACATGCCGCCCAACGCCGTAAAACTGCCGAAGAAGCGCCAGACATCGCTCACGATCACCCCGGGCCCGCCCGGGGCGGTGACCTCCACTGACGCCGTACTTTCCACGGACGCCGTGACCTCCACCGTCGCCGCACCGCCCGGCGGCGCCTGCCCCGCCGGCTCCATATGACCTCCCCAGGATCAGACCGGTCAGCCTACCCAGGGCGACCCGATCCTGTCCGCCCTGCGCCCGGCTGCTCAGACGGCCGCACGACCCGGTCGGGTTCCGGGCGGCGACGGGCGGCCGGCGTCACCGGCGGCGAGGGTTACCGCACGGGGAGTACCGGGGCGGCGACTTACGGGGCGACGAGCTACGGGGCGGCGAGCAACCCCTCGATCGGTCGGGGCAGCCGACCGTGGGCGATGGCCGCCGTGACGAGCAGCCGGGCGTAGCGCAGGTTCCGGGCGGAACTGCTGCGTATGAACCGATAGATCTGTGCATGCGTATCCCGCCCCCGCCAGGCGGGCTGGCCCTGGAACGATCGGAACGTGCGTAGGTCCCCCTGCGCGGCGAAGAGCTCCTCGACGCCCGCGAGGCCCACGGCGCGAATGAGTTCGTCCTCCAGATCCTCGACGCAGACCCAGAACCCGAGCCGTTCCATGTCCGAGCGGGTCCGGGGGGTACCGATACCGGCGGCGGCCAGGCTGCGCCGGACAATCTCCTCCTCGCGCCGATCGCACAGCCCGACCAGCCGCACCCCCAGCGGACCCAACCTGGTCAGGAACCGGCCGATCGCGTGGGCACCGCCGATCGGCACAACCACCACCCGCTCCGCCGGCAGATCCCGGCCGCAGCCGGCGGCCGCCGTCTCGACGGCGATCTGATCGCTGATCCCCTCGACGAGCACCACGGCCACGGCATCGTCCACTTTGGCCAGAGCGCGGGAGGTCGCCCGGGTCGTGGCCCCGGGGCCGCTGTCGTAGCCCCCCAGCGCCTGTCGGGCGCGGGCCCGGCGGCTGGCGACGTCGGCCGCGCCCCCGGTCGGGTCGGAACGGGTGGCCATGGACGCATCCTCACGAAGGATCAATTGGCTGGCCAATGCTTTTCTCCGCGATATGGTGCTTGCGACTGTACCTACTAGTAGGTACAGTCACGGCGTGGACTCGCGAGAGCGACTCATCGAGACGATGGGCGAGCTCATGTGGGAGCGGGGGTACGCCGCCACCAGCCCGCGGGACGTGCGTGAACGGTCCGGTGTGGGCCAGGGCAGCATGTACCACCATTTCCCCAGCAAACGAGACCTGGCGATCGCGGCTCTGGAGCGCAACATCGCCGACGCGTTGTCGGCGAGGGCCGATCTCGACGGTCCAGGCAGCCCGATGGCCCGGATCGAGGCGCACCTGATGCGCCCGCGCGATGTCCTGAAGGGCTGCAAGATCGGCCGGATGACCCAGGACCCTGAGGTGCGCGCGGACCCGGCGCTGCTCGCCCCGGTGGCGCGCGCGTTCGCCCAGGTCCACATCAGTTGGGTGACGGTGCTGCGCGAGGCGATCGCCGCCGGCGAGCTACGCGCAGACCTCGATCCCGAGCGGCTGGCGCACACGCTGATGGCCGTCCTGCAGGGCGGCTACGTGCTCGCGATCGCGCAGCAAGACCCCGGCCCGTTCGACGACGCACGCGCCGGTGCCCTCGACCTGCTCCGGGCGGCCGCGCCATTCACGCCGGTCGGCACGAACGACAAGGGCCGCAAGAGCGCCAACGACAACGGCCGCCCCGGCAACAACCACAAGGGGAAGTGAAACGTTCATGACGGTACGCATCGGCATCAACGGGTTTGGGCGGATCGGACGCAGCGTCCTGCGCGCCGCCCTGACGAACGACGCCGACGTCCAAGTGGTCGCGGTCAACGACGTCACCGACGCCCGCACGCTCGCCACCCTGCTCGAGTGGGACTCCACCTCCGGCCACCTCGACGGGGTCGCCGTCGACGGCGACGCGATGACGGTCCAGGACAGGCGCATCACGGTCTTCGCGCAACCCGACCCGTCCGCCATCCCCTGGGGTGATGTCGGCGCCGACGTCGTCATCGAATCCACCGGCCGCTTCACCGACGGCGCCGCGGCGGCGGCCCACCTCAAGGGAGGCGCTCGGAAGGTCATCATCTCGGCACCGGCCAAGGGGGACGTCCCGACGTTCGTCCTCGGGGTCAACGACGACACGCTCGACCCGACCAGTCACGACGTCTTCTCCAACGGCTCCTGCACCACCAACTCGCTCGCGCCGCTGGCGAAGGTGCTCAACGACGAGTTCGGCATCGAGTCCGGTCTGATGACGACGGTGCACGCCTATACGAGCGACCAGCGGCTGCACGACGCCCCGCACTCGGACCTGCGTCGAGCCCGCGCGGCCGCCCTCTCGATCATTCCGACGTCGTCAGGCGCGGCGAAGGCGATCGGCAAGGTCATCCCCGAGCTCGACGGGCGTCTCACCGGCGCCGCGTTGCGCGTCCCGGTCCCGGTGGGCTCGATTACCGACCTGACCGCGGTTCTGCGGCGTAGCGCCAGCGTCGAGGACATCAACGCGGCGTTCCGCGCGGCCGCCGCCTCCCCGCGGTTGCGGCGCTACCTGCAGTACTCCGAGGCGCCCCTGGTCTCGGCGGACATCGTCGGCAACCCGCACTCATCGATCTTCGATGCGCCCCTGACCGAGGTTGTCGGCAACCAGGTCAAGGTGCTCGGCTGGTACGACAACGAGTGGGCGTTCTCCAACCGCCTCGTCGAATTCGCGCAGCGCATCGGGGCCGCGCTGTGATGTCCACCGCCCGCGGACGCACCTGACTCGGCGCGGCGCTCGACCGGTAACGGGGCAACATCCGGGATCATTCACGGCCCACTGTGCACAGTTGCTTGTGGACAGTGACTTGTGCACAGTGGGCCGCCGGCCGGGGGTGTCCCTACAGCAGCACCGTGGCGAAGGTGCCGAGCTGACGGAAGCCGCAGCGGGCGTAGACCGTCCGAGCGGGAGTGTTGTAGTCGTTGACGTACAGGCTCACGCTCGGGGCGACGCGGCGCAGTGCGTCGCGCACCACGGCCGACATCGCCGTGGTTCCCAGCCCTCGCCCGCGCCACTCCGGCGCTACCCAGACGCCTTGCACCTGCGCCGTGTGCCGGGTCACCACGGCCAGCTCGGCCTTGAAGATGACCCGACCGCCGAGGAACTTCGCGTACGCCCGGCGAGACCGCACGAGGTCGGCCAGCCGAGCGCGGTAGTCGCGGCCCCCGTCGCCGAGCAGCGGGGAGACGCCGACCTCCTCGGTGTACATGGCCACGGCCGCCGGGAAGAGCGCGTCGATCTCGTGCGGCCGCACCAGGCGGACTCCCGGATCCGGCGGTACGGCCGGGGGCGTCCACGTCGCGAGCAACGGCTGGTTGGGGCGGACGTCGCGGGCCGCCCCCCAGGCGGGAGCGAGCCGGTGCCACAGGCCGAGGACGGCCTCGGCGTCCCCCACCAGCGACGAGCACAGGCGCGGATGGTTGGCGACATGGTCGGCGAACGCGTCGACCGCGGCCGGCCCGGCGTGCACCGGGATGAGGTTGGTCCCGTGCCAGCAGACGGCCTCCAGCCGGTTCCGACTGCCGTAGCCGAGCACCCGGGAGTCGAAGCGACGGCGCAGGCCGGTCATCTGCACGCGCTCGGTCACCTGGGCGGCCGCGATGGGCTCCGATTCGAGCACCCGCTCCACCGCGGAGCGGTCGGTGTCGTCGAGCACCCGTGCCGACGCCGTCAGCATGCTCTCAGCCTGCCAGACGCGCCGACCGCGCGACGAGCGGATCGGCCGTCTGCCCACTCGCTTGTCGTCGACACGTCACCGATATATCGTCAATGTGTCGCCGATATGAAGGGAAAGGGGATGGCGATGTTCCGTACGCACTGGGGTGGTCGATTCGCCGCCCGCCGCCGCGGTCCCGGATGGGGGCCACCGTTCGGGTACTTCGGACCGTGGGGCCATCGCGGCCCGGGCCCGCGGGGAGGGCGCGGCCGGGCGAACGTCCGCGCCGCCGTCCTGGCGCTCCTGCTGGACCGGCCCATGCACGGCTACGAGATGATCACCGAACTCGAGAGCCGAACCGGGGGGATCTGGCGGCCCAGCCCCGGCTCGGTCTATCCGACGCTCCAACTGCTCGAGGACGAGGGGCTCATCGTCAGCTCCGAGTCCGAGGGGCGAAAGCGCTTCAGCCTCACTGAGGCGGGGCGGGCCGCCGCCGAGCAGGCCGGCCCGGCGCCGTGGGAGGACATCGGGGACGAGGACCTGTTCCGCAACCTGGGCGAGCTGCGCGAGGCCGGTCTCGGCGTCGTGACCGCGCTCCGCCAGATCATGACGACCGGCACCGAGGAGCAGCGCCGCCGCGCGATCGAGGTCGTCGTCGAGGCCCGCAAGAAGCTCTACGCCATCCTGGCCGAGTAACAGCCGGGGGCGGGCCGAGTAACAGC
>JADGGF010000232.1 GCA_019690055.1 Micromonosporaceae bacterium | reverse complement strand
GGTCAGCTGCGCCCAGACGCACTGGCCGCCGTTCGGACTGCGCTCCACCCCCCAGGCCTGAGCCAGTGCGGCCACGATCGCCAGCCCGCGGCCATCGAGCGAATCCGGTTCGGGCGTCCGTTCCCGCGGCACCATGGTCGACCCGCCGTCGCTGACCCGCAGCTCCACCACGGTGCCGGACTCATCGGTGCGCACGCGGCACCCGAGCTGGATCACGTTGCCGGGCAACGGTTGGGCGTGCCGGACCGCATTGCCGAGCAGCTCCGCCGCCACGGCGACAACGTCGGCGCGCAGGCTCGGGGGAACGAGCGAGTCCAGCTCGGCGGCGAGCCGCTGGCGCGCATGCCGCGCCCCGCTCGCGTGATGGGGCACAGCCATGCTCCACCGGCGGGCGCCGTCTGACTCGTCGTGAGCGCGACCCTGGACCGTCGTCGACACGCCATACGCCCTTCCGGTCGCGCTACGCCTGCGGGGTCGCGGGACGGGGCGGGGCGTCGGCCCGGGCCAGCCGAACCTCGGCGATGGTGCCGCCGCCATCGCGCGGACGCAATGATACCCATCCGTTTTGTCGCTCCACGAGTCGTCTGACGAGGTAAAGCCCCAATCCGACCCCATTGCGGCTGTCGGCGTCCCCGCCGCCCGACCGGCGCGGACCGCGCCAGAACCGCTCAAACGCCCGCTCGGCCTCCGCCGGGCTGATGCCCACCCCGCGGTCCAGGACCCGGATGTAGACCGTGTCGGCGTCCGCGCCGGCGGTGACGTCCACACTGGCCGGTTCGGGCTCGGCGCCGTCGCAGGCGCGAACCGCATTGGTCACCAGCTCGGTGACCACGGTGCCGATCACGTCGGGATCCCCGTAGGCCGGCGGCAGCCAGTTCGGCAGCTCCATGCGGACGGTGCGCCGGAGCTCGGCCGGCATCGTGCTCGCGGCCCGCATCAGCGCGGTGAGGGGATCGAACGGCACGGTGCGCACCAGCGCTCCGCTGTGCGGGTCGCCGATGGACGTGCCGAGCAGCCGGTCCACCAGATGGGCCAGCTCGTCGGCTCGCTGCGTCAACACCCGGGCCGCCGATCGCCGCTGGTCATCATCGAGCGAGTCCCACCGGTCGGCGAGCAGGCTCGCGTACCCCTTGATGACCGTCACGGGAGTCCGCAGCTCGTGCCCCGCGACCGCGAGGAAGAGACTGCGGTCATCCTCCTCTTCGGTGGTTCGGACCGGAGTCGCCTCGCGACCGGTGTAGACGCTGGCGGCGAAAGCGGCCGCCAGTTGCAACGCCTCCGTCACGGCCGCCCAGTCCGCCTGGGCCGGCCCGACCTGCCGGTCCGGCTGGGCCGTACTTTCCGGTTCGGCGGGCGGGGAAGCCGGTCGCGGCGCCCCCGGGTCATCCGCGAAGTACAGGTGCAGCGCCCCGGCCACCCGTCCGCCCGTACGGACCGGGTGACCCGCGACCGCCACCACCCCGCGGGCGCGCAGCGGGCCGGCCGCCTCGGCCGGCATGGATTCCACCAACCCGGAGAACGGCGCATCGATGACTTCGGGACGCACGAGATGGGCCGCCACCGGATGGCCGAGGGCCCAGGCCATCGCGCCCTGCGCCACCACAACGCGGCCGCCGCCGTCGCTGTACTCCGTAAAGGTGCCCCCGGTCGCCCCGGTCGCCTCGCGCAGCGTGCCTACCAGCGAGGCGACGGCGACCAGCTCGGGCACCGTGCCGATCTGCCTCGTCAGCCCAGTCAGCCCGGTGACGAGACCCCGGTAGTCGATGGGCATGGGCCGAGTCTGCCACCGCCCGGAGCCGGGGAGCCGACACGCGTCGCCGGGGAGCCACCGCGTCCCGTGGACGCCGACAAGCCATCGCGTCCCGTAGACGCCGACAAGCCATCGGCTCCGGTACCACCGCTGTCGCCCGCCGGATGCCGATCCAGCGCCGCGAGGACGTCGGCCGGTCGGTCGGAGATGATCCCGTCGACCCCGAGCGCGCGGACCAGGGTGATGTCCGCGGGTTCGTTGACGGTCCAGACCAGCACGCCGACGCCCCGCTCGTGCGCGCGCCGGACCATCTCGGGCCAATAGCGGATCACCCGGATCGACGGTCCCAGCAGATCCGCTCCGGCCGGCGCCCGGCCCGACCAGACCGATGGCGTGGGGATGTCGAAGAGAAAGACCGTCGGAATCGCCGGGGCGAGGGCCCGGATGCGGCGCAACGCGCGGATGGAGAACGACATCACGGCGACTGAGACACCCGAACCATCACCCGCGCCCGTGGTCAGCCCGTGGCGGGCCAGCAGGTCGACCAGCCGCCGTTCCACGTCCCCGCCGTACCGCGACGGGTGCTTGGTCTCGATCAGCAGCCGCAGCGGCCGACCGGCGCCCCGGGCCAGGGTCAGCAGACGGTCGAGCGTCAGTATCCCGTCGTCGGCGGTCGGCTCGCCGACCACGGGCGGCCCGCCGTTCGCGACCAGCACCTCTCGGTGCCAGGCCGAGTAATCGTGCCGGTTGAGCTCGGCGAGCGTCAGTCGGGTAACCCGGCCCCGACCGTTGCTGGTGCGGGTGATCGACGCATCGTGGATGCACACCAGGTGCCCGTCCCGGGTCAGCCGCACATCACATTCGAAGCCATCGACCCCCTCGGTCACGGCCCGCTCGTACGCCGCGAGCGTGTGCTCGGGCAGCGCGGCCGAACTCCCCCGGTGGGCAAAGACCTGCGGCGTGGCTCCCAAAGACGACGACACCGCCCGACGCGCGTCCACCGACTACACCCGGTCGGTGGCGACCCAGTCGGGGTGGCGGGTGAGGAAATCGAACACGGTGCCAGCCTGGACGTGCCGGAGTAACTCAAGCGTCTCGTCGGAAAGGTACTCGTAGTAGACGTCGTCGACCAACTTCCCGTTGAACCTGCCGCCGTTGGTCTTGATCATGACGATGTCGTCGGGCCGCAGCGAGGAGAGAGTCATCACCCAGTCCTCGACGTCGAAGTCGCCCAGGTCGAGCGTGAGCAGATCCCCGGCCGCCGCCCGCAGCTTCTGCACCGTCGACAGGTTAGTGAACACGTTGGGATTCATCGTCTGCTTCACGATGGCCTTGAGCAGTTGCTGCTGGTGGCGCTGCCGCCCGTAGTCACCGTCGGAGAGCCCGTACCGTTGCCGGGCGAAGTCGAGCGCCTCCCACGGCTGCATGTCGTAGCACGCCTTGGGGTAGTGCTTGCCCACGGTCTGGTCATTGCCGTAGGTGATGTTGAGATCCGGGAAGGCCCGTGTGCCGTCCGGGTAGTAGTGGATCGAGTAGACCTCCTCGTCCACGCAGAAGTTCTTGATGACGCCCAAGGCCTCGACGACCTTCTCGAAACCCTTGAAGTTGATGATGGCGACGCCATTGAACTTGAGACCACCCGGCACCAGGTTGCTGATGGTCCGCATGGTCAGCTCCGCGCCCTGCGACCACCCGTCCGGGGTGTCGTTGAGCCGGCCGTCCGACGTCTTCGCACCGGCGGCGAAGGCGGCGTTGATCTTGTCTCGCCCACCCCGGAAATTGGTCGGTGGGTACGGCGGGATCTCGACCCACGCGTCCCGCGGGAACGAAATCATGTAGACCACGTCATGCGCGGCCGGGATGTGGACGAGCACGATCGAGTCGGCCCGGATGTTGTCGTGGTCGGCCTCCTCCCCCTCCCGCTGGTCCAGGCCCAGCAGGAGGAAGTTGATCGGCCCGTCGATCGACGTGGCGACGAGATCGCTCGGGATGGCCTCGATCTGCTTGATGTCGCCGGTCAACCAGGCGGCGGCGATCTTGGGCACGACCACGGTGAGCCCACTGATGACCATCGTCACTAGCCCGAAGGCGATGACCAGCTTGGCCCACAACGGGTCCTTGCGCCTCGGCCGGCCGGACCGCCCACCGCTTCGCGGCCGACCAGGTCGGCCGTCCCGCGGCCGCCGACCGTCACCGCGGGGCCGGTCGTCGCCCCCGCGGTGGTCGTAGCGATCGGGTGAGCGCGGAAGATCCCTCGGGAGTGGGCGGGATGTCCGCGGCGATGAGGAGAGCCGCTGCCGTTCCGTCACGATCTAGTCCTTCGTAACCCAGTCCGGATGCGCGGCGACGAAATCCCCGACCGTGTCGTTCGACAAGGCGGCCAGCAGCTGCTTCGATTCCGCGGTCAACGACTGGTTGCCCGCCTCGACGACCCCCTCGTTGTAGAGCTTGCCGCCGTTCGTCTTGATCAGCACCATGTCGCTGGGACGCAGATGGCCGAGCGTGAACAGCCACGTATCCAGGCTCACCGTCCCCAGGTCGTAGGTGAGCAGGTCGCCCGCGGCTCGCTGGAGCTGCAGCAGCTTCCCAGGATCGGTGAGCACACCCCGGCTCATCATCTTTTCGACGATGGCCTTGATCAGCTGCTGCTGGTGCCGCTGCCGCGCGTAGTCCGATCCCTCGAGGCCATACCGCTGGCGGGCGAAGTCGAGGGCCTCCCACGCCTGCATGTCGTAGCAACCCTTGGGGTAGTACTTGCCCTGACCGTAGCGATCCCCGTTGAGGTCGCCCCGGGCCGGTTTGGTGCCGTCCGGGTAGTAGTGAATCGAGTACACGGGCTCGTCCACACACATATGGACGCCGCCGAGCGCCTCCAGGATGCTCAGGAAACCATCGAAGTTGATGATCATCATGGCGTTGAACTTCAGCCCGCCCGGCACCAACCGATCGATGGTCATCGCGGTCAGCGCGCCACCGCGCCCACGCCCCTCCGGGCTCAGGTCGAACGCCCGGTCCCAGACCGAGGCGTTCCCGCCAACCTCCCTGGCACCGAAGAAGAAGGCGGCGTTGATCTTTTGCGCCTTCTGCCCGATGTAGCCCGTGGGTGGGAACGGCGGGATCTCCACCTCGAGGTCGCGCGGCAACGACACCATGTAGACCCGGTCGTGTGCAGCCGGAATGTGGGCGATGATGATCGTGTCGGCCCGCGCACCATTGGCCGCCCCGTCCTCCGGTCGGGCGTCCACACCGATGAGCAGGATGTTGATCGGACCGTCGATGGACGGTGGCGGCTCCGGCAGGGCGTCGACCCTCGGAATGTCCTTGGTCGCGTAGCTGAGCAGCAGCTTCGGGCCCACGGCGATCGCCCCGCTGGCCACCATGACGACCGCTCCCACGATCACACACAGCTTTGCCCACAGCGGGGAAATCCTGGGCTTGCGAGGCTTTCCCCGCTTCTTCGTCGCTCGGCCGGCACCGTCTCTCGCGCGACCACGCAGAGCCGGGCCGAGCGCCCGCCGGAACGCCCGCATCGACTCGTCCACGCCCACTGACCGCGGACGAGAACCAGCCGGCCACTCCGCAGCGGCGGGCGGTCTGCCGCGCACGTACGGAGCCTGGGGAGCCGGGGGAACGGCCGGACCGCGTCGGACGGCCTGCGCCCGGTCCGGCTCGCCGTAGCTCGGCATAGGCTCCTCCTGAGGTGGCCAACAGCCCAATGGGTTATGTACGCCACACCCCGCCCGAAACGGGGCAACCGGTCCGTGAGCTTACTCCGCTCAGCTCTCACACCACGGTTACCAGACACCCCGCCCGGCGGCTACCGCGCGGGCGACCGGCATCCGCCGCGGGTCACCAACCCGTCCCATGCACGCTGACCCACTCGTCGAGTTCGTCGCGGGCCAT
This sequence comes from Micromonosporaceae bacterium, assembly GCA_019690055.1. GTDB lineage: Bacteria > Actinomycetota > Actinomycetes > Mycobacteriales > Micromonosporaceae > DATBGZ01. The sequence goes on along the minus strand of JADGGF010000232.1, from coordinate 1,354 downwards.
CGCGTCGTAGAAGGCGAGCGCCGTCTCGCGGTCGGACACCACCACGCTCTGGTCGCCGACCGTGTCGGTGCCCAGGTTGGGGCTGACCATGAAGACAAGATCGTCGCTGCGCAGCCCACGGAACTGCCAGGCGAGATCAACGAGCGAGAAGTTCTCATCGACGGTCAACGTGCCGGCCACCGACGTCACGAAGGCGCGCAGGCTGCTGAGGTTGGCCACGGTGCCGAGACTGGTTGCCTTGTCCATCAACGCCTTCAGGAACATCTGCTGGTGGCGCATCCGGGCGAAGTCCCCGTCGGGGAACTGGTAGCGCTGGCGGACGTAGTCCAGCGCCTCCTCCCCGGTGAAGTGGCGCGGCCCGGCGTCGAACGTCCGGTACGGCGGATGGATCGATGTGATCGTCTGCTCCACGACCATGTCCACGCCGCCGACGGCATCGGTGACCTTGACGAACCCCGCGAAGTCCACCAGGACGACGTGATCTATATGTACGCCGGTGAATTGTTCGACCGTCCGCACGGCCAGCGGCATTCCACCCCAGGCATACGCGGCATTGATCTTTGCCATTGTGTCGCCCATCTGACCATCCGGCGTGGGCGGTATGTACACCCAGAGATCACGGGGAATGGAGACGACGTAGGCCCGGTCGTGGCTGGCCGGAATGTGCACGATCACCATCGTGTCGGTCCGCCAGGCACCGCCGAACTCGCCGCTCTCCTCCGGGTCCCGCGTGTCCGTGCCGAGCAACAGGATGTTGAGCGCACCGTCGATGAGCTTCGGCGGCCGCTCACCGAGACCACCGAAGGCGTCCTCGCGCTTGATGTCGGAGTCCACCCCGCGCAGCCACAACCAGCTGGCCACCGCGCCGCAGCCGGCGAACAGCGCCAGGAGCAAGGCCGCGACCAGGGTGATCCGTCCCCAGCGCGGCCGGAGGCGGCGCGGAGTCGGTCCCGACACAGGCCGCTGGTACGGCAACCCCCGGTAGGCCCGGCTCTGGTACGCCCGCGGCTCGTAGGCTCGCGGCTGCTCGGGTCGGGGCTCGGACGATCGCGGCTCTGCGGCCCGCGGCTCTTTGGGGTCGCCGGCCGGGGGGACCACCCGCGCCCGGCCAATGGCGCGATCGGGACGAGAGTCGTCACGTCGCTCATACCCGGCGTTATCCGGCGGATTGGTACCCATTCCCCCAGCCTACGGGCGACCCGCGACTCGGGGCCGGCGCTGCGCGGGTACCCGACCGATCCGCCGCAGCGGGGTCGGGTGATCCGCGACAGCGGGGTCCCGGGTGATCCACGACAGCGCGTTCTAGGGTGGAGCCGTGGCAGATGTCCCACCCCTGTCACTTATACACAACTGA